>CANJZR010000623.1 GCA_947479075.1 Planctomycetaceae bacterium | reverse complement strand
TGGGTGTCGAGCCTGCAGATCCTCAAGAACGGCCACTATCTCGTCGGCAATTTTCTGAGAGGGCAGGAAGGCAAGGGAGCCCACGCCTTTGAAGTGACCCGCGACAAAAAAGTCGTCTGGACCTTCACCGACCACGACCGGTTCAAGTCGCTGACCACGGTCAGGGCTGTGGGAGAGTAGGCGGTTGGACCAGACCAACGGCTGAGATCCAGGCCAGCACCACCGGCGAGTCGGCGGGAACTGCGTGTGACTCTGCCTGAGCCGCGATCTCTATTGGTGCCGTTGCAGCTCAGTCAGTAGATTCAGATCTTCGAATTCACGGTTGCGGCCCGGTATTCAAGATCATGGATGATCGACTCAGCGGTTCGGGTATTTCCCGCCGTCAGTTTCAGTCTTTGCTGGCTCTGTGCGTACCAGCTGCGCTGACGGGCTGTGGAACGCTGTTGTATCCGGAGCGTCGCGGGCAGGGCCGCGGAGGCCGGGTCGACTGGACCGTCGCGGGAATGGACGCCATCGGTCTGGTGCTGTTCTTTATCCCGGGCGTGATCGCCTTTGGGGTCGACTATTACAACGGCACCCTCTTCTATCCGGAGTCCGAGGGCACAGCTGCGGCGGGGCGTCTGAAACGCGTTCCTCTGCCTGGTTCCCATCCCTCGAAAGAGCAAATCGCCCGGGCCATCTCCGCCGCGTCCGGCAAGCAGATCACGCTCCAGGACGGCACGTTTGTGACTCAGCGGCTAAACACCCCCGACGATTTCTGGTCGACCCGCCAGCAGCTGCTGGCTCGAGTCGAGCAGGGCGATCTGGTGATCCGCTGCCAGTCGCCATCGCTGTGATGCTCTCGGGTGATGGCGAGCCCGCGATCACGAGCAGGCGATTCCTGAGATACTTCACCCTGGCGAGAGCAAACTGTCTGGCACGCAAACAGGAACGGCGAAGCCACAAGGAGGCAGTTCCTGAGTCGCAAGGGTTTGGTGTTCATGTCTTTACGGTTCTTGATTGTTGCCAGCAAGCTGCGTCACCCAGCGGGAATTCAGTGCGAAACTTCACAAAAATTTCGGTCTTCGACGCCAATTGATCGCAAGCGGATACGGAAATGCTGGTTGTATCTACGTGATTGATTATTCTGAAGCAGGTTTCTGCGAATATTCGATAACTCCACTCAGTCCGGGATTTTCAATCGGGCTAGATGGTTCCGCACTGTTGAAACAGGGACAAATGATGTCCTCAGTCTGCAAAACGCTCGCATATCTTCTCCTGCTCTTCACCACGGCGCTGCCTTGCCGCGGGGATGATTCGGCATGTGAGAGGATGACCCGTGAACGCGTTTATATCGTTCGTGGAACTGCGGGTTATTGGCCTGCCATCAAAGGCATGACGGAACGTGTCCGTCGTCTGAATTATGAGCCGGTTGTGCTGTTGCCCAGTCAACTGCTCCTGGAAAAAGATCGTATTGTGAAACGCCGAAAATCAGGCGAAGAGCAGGGGCGAGTCTTGATCATCGGCTACAGCCTGGGAGCCGATGCAGCTGCCCTGCTGGCCCAGGGGCTGGGAAAGGATGGAATCCGAGTCGATCGCCTGATCCTGGTCGAGGCCTTCAACCACCCGGTGATCACTCCCAACGTCGGCTATTGTTTCAATATCTATGAAACACGTGTGAGCGACCGATTCACGGTTTTTCGAGGGACTCCCGTCGGGGAATCCTCACCCTGTACGGAGTTGTGGCAAGTCAACGTCGACGACGATCCTGAGCTCTCTCGAGAAGTCGGAAGCGTTATGGGCCACTTCACCATCGCCACTTCACCGTTCGTTCAGGAGCTGCTCGTCAGCCAGTTGCAATAGCCAGATAGTCCCCAGAGGGCCTGCAAGGCAGAGTTCCCCAGAGCCTTTTTCTCATGACCCCGCTGAGCCTGGTCGCGAGATCTCCCCTGCTGTTTGCAGGGTCGAGAACACGAACAGCCGATCTGCACGGAAACCATTGCGAAAGCGAAACGGGTTGGTGATCATGACTTCATGATCCAGAGGCCTTTTCTCTCAGCAGGGTGGCAATATGCGCAGCGTGATGGGTATCGCCTGTTTTCTCACGATGTCCGCGGTTTCTGTGGCGGATGACTGGCCGCAATGGTTGGGACCGCAGCGGGATGGCGTCTGGCGTGAGACCGGGATTCTCGATGCCTTCCCGGCTGAGGGCCCGAAGATCAACTGGCGGTTGCCCATTGGCGGCGGCTATGCCGGCCCGGCGGTCGCTGGGGGCAAGGTGTTTGTCACCGACCGTCAGAGCAAGCCAGTTGCAGCCGATGCAGCTACCCCGCCCGCGGATGGTTCCACTCCAGCCACTGAACGCGTCCTGTGCCTGAATGAAGCGGACGGCAAGGTTCTGTGGACTCACGAATACGATTGTCCCTATACCGTCAGCTACCCAGCTGGCCCGCGCTGCACGCCCACGGTCGATGGCGACCTGGTGTATACGCTTGGGGCACAAGGGCACCTGTTCTGTTTCAACGTGGCCGATGGAAAGGTGCTCTGGTCGAAGCAGTTCCTCAAGGACTTCAACCTGAAGAATGCTCCGGTCTGGGGCTTTGCGTGCCATCCGCTGGTCGATGGGGACAAGCTCATCTGCATGGTCGGAGGTCCGGGATCGACGGTGGTCGCGTTCGACAAGCTGACCGGCAAGGAGTTGTGGCGCGGGATCGATTCCCTGACCGCACACGGCCCAGGCTACGGTCCGCCGCAGATCATCGAGCACAATGGCCGCCGGATGCTGCTGGCCTTCCACCCGGCGGGGCTGAGTGCCCTGGAACCCGAGACGGGGAAGCTGATCTGGACGTATGACTGGGAGATCAACTTCGGACTGACCACGCCGATGCCGCGGCAGGTCAAGGATGAGCTGTTCCTGACGACGTTTTACGATGGCGCTGTGCTGCTCAAACTGTCGAGCGACGGCAGCAGCGTGTCAGAGGTGTGGAAGCGGAAAGGGAAGAGCGAGAAGAAAACCGACGCCATTC
>CANJZR010000622.1 GCA_947479075.1 Planctomycetaceae bacterium | reverse complement strand
TTGCGATTCGACTCCGGGCGCTGACGCTTCCGGCTCGGTGTGCGAAATTCGATCCATCGATTCATTTCGGCGTCTTCCAGAGTTGTTGGGCGTCGCGGGTCCAGGAGTCGAGGTCTTTGCGGAGCGGGGCGAGGGACTCTTCGCCGTGGTTCCATTCGGTGGGCGGTGCGGGTATGCCGGACACATGCGATTGCCGGACGTGTGGAGCGTTCCATTCCGAGGTCGGGTTGATCGACGGCGCGGGAGTCTCGGCAGACTGACGCCCACCGCTCGTCGGGGTGGTGGGCGGTGGCAATGGAGTGGAAGCGGTGGGGGACTGGGTTGCGGTTTGCAATCGGTTCCTCAGCGATGGGATGAACATCGCTGCCAATACGAACAGTCCGCTGGCGACCAAGACCATCCTGAGGCTGGCCAATGCGTACCACAGCTTCCCCTCTGCCACGACTCTGCAGGATTCAGGCAACTCCACCATCGCTGGCTGCTGAACATGGGCGACACATTGCTCCAACAGCTGGGCCACTTCGGTGGAGCTGGTCCAGCGGTCGGACGGCTGTTTTTCGAGCAGCTTGTGAATGAGCACGCCGAGCCAGGCGGGGTACTGCGGGGCGATCTCTCTGAGCGGTCGGGGGGGCTCATCGGTGAGACGCCGAAGAATCGCGTACGTCGACTCCGCACGGAACGGGGGGCGACCGGTGGCCAGTGTGTAGAGCACGCTGCCGAGGCTGAAGAGATCGCTGCGCGAGTCGACCGGCTCGCCACGGGCCTGCTCGGGAGACATGTACTGCGGGGTTCCGGCGATGATGCCGGTACGAGTGATGCTGGCGTCGTCGATGGCCCGGGCAAGGCCGAGGTCGGTCAGCATCACCCGCTCGACACCGATCTCTAACAAGATGTTGGCGGGCTTCACGTCGCGATGGACCAGCCCCTGGGCATGAGCCGCTGCCAGCCCGTTGGCGGTCTGCATCCCGATCCGCAGGATGTCGACGAGTTCCAGTGGACCGGTCCGATCGATCCGCTGCTGCAGCGACTCGCACTGCACGTACGGCATGACCAGATACGGCAGCTTGCCGGTGGAATGCACCGTCAGGATCGGCATCACATTCGGGTGCAGAATCGCAGCTGTGGCTTGAGCTTCGCGAGCGAATCGGCGGCGGGCAGCCGCGCTAACGGCCAGTTGTGGAGCGAGAACTTTGACCGCGACGAGACGCTTGAGTTCTGGCTGAAAGCCCTTGAGGACGATCCCCATTCCGCCGTGACCGATGACTTCCAGGATCTCGATGTCGCCGAGTCGACCGATCGACTCTGTGTCGGTCGAGGGGGAGAGGAACTCGACGGCGAAGTCAGCTGCCGACTCGGATTCTTCGGTCGTGTGTGACTCGTCGGTGAAGATCGCTTCGCCGCTACCGGCACAGGCTGTTTTCAATGCGGTGCTGACGCGCGACCAGACCTGCGGCTGCCCGGCGAGTTGTTCCAACTCGCGCTGACACCGTTCGCATTGCGACAAGTGGGCGGTGAGGAACTCTTCCTGAGCATCGCTCAAACGATCCTCTAACGAGAGCGGTAACAGTGATGGGTCACAGCTGCTCAAGGTGGTGTTCCTGAATGGGTTTAAGGCGAGCGACAGACTTACGACTGCGGCTCGCTGTCATCGAGGACCTCGGAGATCTTGGCACGAATGCGGGCGAAGATTCGGCTGCGGGACATGTAGATACTGCCGGAGGTGACGCCGAGTTCGCGAGCCACGTCGGCGACGGCGCGGCCTTCGACCTGTGTCGCCCAGAATGCTCGCCAGGAGGTATCGCGGAACTCGCTTCGCACTAATTCTGCAGCCCAGAGAATCAGTTCATGTTCGTACTTCTGCGACCGGGCTTCGTCGGGAGTGTCGTCGCTGGTCAGTTCGATGAGCTGCAGGAAGTCCGAACCTCCCTGCCCGGTGATCTGCTTCTTCTCCCGCGTCATGAACTTGATGACGACGTTCCGGGCCACCCGCCCCAGCCAGCGCCGGAATGAGGCGTCGCGGCCATCCGAACTCCAACCGTTCACCGACCTGGCAATCGCGATCAACAGCTGTTGGGTGATATCGGGGATGTGTCGGTCGGGCGTCCCTTGCCTCCGAACGAGTCGCACCAGGAATGGTTCATACGCACAGACAAACTCCGTCCAGGCGAGTTCATTTCGCTGGTCCTTCAGACGAACAATGAGGCTATGTCGGGTTTCCGGCGTTCGCATACAGCCCTTCGGAACGGGCGAAGTGAGAGAGGCTATTATGATGAGTCCCGGCTGTCGGGTGGAACTCACGCGGAAAAATAGAAGTTTGTGGAAATACTCGATAACCCCTCAATTGTTTTGACTCGTGAGGTTCCAACCTCCGCATCAGATCTATGAGACATGTTGTCGACATGGGGACAATTGCGGGCAGGTCATTCCAGCCAGGTACGATGAGTTACTGGAGTAGCGTTGAGGTGTTCAGGACAGGTAGAGATCCAGTGGCTGCCGGATTTGTGGGCCTCAGTGGGTGGCCAGGGTCCGTGCCTCCACGTGGCTGGGCGTGTCAATTTCTCAAACCAGCCAGCTGCGAGGCGACCCATTGTCCAGCGGGCGTTGATGTCCTGGAGGGCGCGGGTTCGCGAGGTGTTGGAATCGGGGTCGAAGTACCGCATGGCGTCGATTCCGACCGGGCCAACATAACGTTTGTCGGCGAGGTCGTTGATCGCGGGTCGAGTCGCATCCGCTGCATGCTGGACCCAATCGGGGAGGGGAGCCGTCTGGTCAAAAGCCTTCGTCCCGGCGTACTGGCCACGAGGATCGACCAGTAGTTCGGTGACTGCGATCAGTTGAGGGGCTTGGCCCGGAGTGATGTGCCACTGGATGCCGATCTCGGCCTCGCGCTGGAGCCACCGTTCCCAGCTGACGATTCCGTCTCGGGCGAGTCGCTGGGTGATCCAGGCGGAGGCAGAGGAGGTGAACTGGCTGCCTTGCCCGAGGATGCGTTCGCGGCCCGCATGG
>CANJZR010000621.1 GCA_947479075.1 Planctomycetaceae bacterium | reverse complement strand
GAACCGTATTCTGCGAACAAAAGGGACTGAGACTATCGAATGGGCCGGGGCGGGCGGGAACATCGCCACACCGATGAGTCTCGCCATCGGCCCCGATGGTCTGTTGTACTGCGCCAGTTGGTTGGGGCCGGTCTCGGTCTGGAAAACCGACGCCCCCAATCCGGGGGAGCCCGTGCGTCTGTTCAACGGACCAGAGGTCAAAGGACCCGTCAGTATCGTTTTCACCACCCAGCCTCGCTCCGCTGAGTTCGCCTACACACCGGTGGGGCTGTCGGACGAGACGCCGGAAAAGGTGGCCTTTTTTGAATCCAGGATCCGCCCCCTGTTGAACGCCCGCTGTCTGGAGTGTCACGATGAGCAGACCCAGGAGGGCGGGCTGCGGCTGGATATTCGGTCGGGTTGGGAAAAGGGTGGCCATTCGGGACGAGCCATCCACCCCGGCAAGCCCGAGGAGAGTACGGTGTATCAGGCTGTCGTCTACCTCGACAAAGACCTGAAGATGCCCCCGGACACCCAGTTGCCTCCCGAGGAGATCGCACTACTGCGGGAGTGGATCGCACAAGGCGCGATCGACCCCCGTCGAGGAGAAGTCACTCCGATCAAGCCGGCAACCGATGGCTGGGCGGAGGAGTTCGAGCAGCGTCTCGACTGGTGGAACCTCAAGCCACTGGCGAATGTCTCGCCACCTGAAATCGTCGACACAGAATGGAACCAGTCTCCAGTCGATCGATTCATCCGGGCCGAACTCGACAAGCAAGGGCTGACGCCTGCCCCTCCAGCTGCTCCAGAGGTGCTGCTGCGGCGGCTCAGTTTCGTTCTGACGGGACTTCCACCATCGGTCGCCCAGAGAGAGAAGTTTCTCGCAGCGTATCGGGTCAACGCGAACACCGCTTACGAGACGCTGGTCGAGGACTTACTCGCGTCTCCTCACTACGGCGAGGCCTTCGCCCGGCACTGGATGGACGTGGTTCGGTACACGGATACCTACGGGTATGAATGGGACAACCCGGCCAAGGGGTCGCATGAGTACCGCGACTACCTGATTCGAGCCTTCAATCAGGATGTCGGTTTTGACACGCTGCTCCGCGAACAACTCGCTGGAGACCTGTTGTCTCCTCCACGTCTCGATGAATCGCTGGGGATCAACGAGAGTATCATTGGGCCGATGTTTTACCACATGGGAGAGCATCGCCACGGCAGCAGCCTGCAATTCAATGGTGTTCATCAGGAAATGGTGAACAACAAGGTTGACGCCTTCTCCAAGGTCTTCCTGGCGACGACGGTCGCCTGTGCCCGTTGCCATAACCATAAACTCGAAGCGGTCTCGCAGAAGGATTACTACGCTCTCGGCGCGATGTTCATGACTCCGCGCTGGGGGAGTCGACCCGCCGATGCCCCGCAGAAGAACGCAGCTGCGATTACCAGGCTCAAGGAATTGCGAACTGCCATTCGTGATGAGCTGGCCAAGGTCTGGCGAGGGATGGAGATCACTCCCGCAGTCTGGCAGCCAGCACCGCAGATGCCGACACCTCAGGAACCAGCACTGGGGGATGTGGACTACCCGCTTGCACGACTGGCGAAAGCCGGGGCCGACATCGAGGCGACCTGGAACTCGCTGGCCACGGAATCGCAAACTCATCGCAATGCCCGCATCGACGCCAACAAGGCCTTCACCGTCCTGGCCGATTTCACGCAACCGACATTGCCTCCGGGATGGGTGATGGAGGGGGACGGCATGGAGTCGGGCTGGGTTGAGGATGGAACACCCCTCGTCGCCCTGGAGGGAGATGCAGTCGTTGCCCGGCTGTTGCCCCGCGGGATCCACACTCATGCGTTGTCATCGAAGCTGCCCGGCGTGTTGCGGATGCCACCGCAGCACACTGTCCCCGGGAGCAAGGTCAGCCTGAAACTGGCGAGCGGCGAGTATGGTGGGTCGCTGATTCTCGATGAGAACACGATTCAAAACGAAAGCGTGACATTCTTGAAGCAGGTGGAGCCAGGCTGGCGAACCTATGATGACCTGCCGCTGAAGAATGGCGTCACGCGGGTCACAATCGATTTCGCGACTTCGTCCCTCAACTCGAACTTTCCCCCGCGAACCGGCCTCGCTGCCGGACTGCCGAACAACGATTTCGGATATGACAAACGCAGCTGGCTGAGCATCACGGGTATCGTGACACACGACGTTGGAGGGGCACCTCTCGATCTGCTCGATCACTACGCCACGCTCTTCACTGGATCAGCACCCAAGTCGGTCGACGATGTAAACGCTCGAGTGGTGAGCTGGATGAAAGGAGCCGTCGGACGCTGGTGTGATGGCCAGTTGCAGTCCGGAGATCAGCAGATCGTCGATTGGCTTCTGAAAAAGAAACTGCTTCCCAATCAGTCCGCGCCCGGCAGTCCGCTGGCCTCACTGGTGGAGGAGTATCGCCGTATTGAGCAGACGATCGAGTTCCCCCGCACCGTCAACAGCATGGACGAGCGGGCAGCTGTGAAGACGGGTCTGTTCTTCAACGTCCGTGGCAATGTCGACGCGATGGGGGATGTCATCATGCCCGCGTCGTTGTCGATGTTCGGTCCGAATGAGACGATCACGTCGAGTTCCGGCAGTGGTCGTCTGGAACTGGCCGAGTCGCTCTTGCATCCCGAGCACCCCCTGACCTCTCGCGTCTACGTCAATCGTGTCTGGCAATGGGTGTTTGGCACCGGGCTCGTCGCGACTCCCGATGACTTCGGGAGATTGGGAGACCGCCCGTCCCATCCGGAACTGCTCGACTGGCTGGCCCGCGACTTCATGCAGCAGGGGTGGTCGACTAAGACCCTGGTCCGGCAGTTCGTCCTGTCACAGACTTTTCGAGAATCCGGGCTGGTCAATTCAGAGGCCAGTCAACGTGACCCGTACAACCGCCTGCGGCACCATTATCCGACTCGCCGTCTGGAGGCCGAACAGCTTCGCGACGCACTTCTGTCCGTCTCGGGACGCCTCGACCCGGCGCTGTATGGCCGTCCCATTCTGCCGCCTCGG
>CANJZR010000620.1 GCA_947479075.1 Planctomycetaceae bacterium | reverse complement strand
TCACACTGTCATTTTGATTGATGTTGTTCATGAACCTCTCCAATAGAAAAAGACTGAACTTGAGTTCCAGCGTGACTCATCGAAGAATCAACGCGGACCGCTGTTAAATGCGATTGATGTGGAAAGATGAGGGGGCATCCCTCATCTTTGGAGCGGTGATTTGCCTGGCAGCTGATGGTTAAATTAAACGACTCAGCGGATCGTTCGGTCGTGCCAATCCCCGTCTTCATTCCGTCTCAAATCTCACCATTTCTGGCGGGACGGTGGGCTTTGCGGTTATCTCTGGTGGTGTTGCACAGGCGCAAAGGTGATGTGGTGATCACCGCTTGCAGAAAATGTATCCAGCAGTTGCACGAAGTAAAGAAATTTTTAACAACATAACTCAAACTGTGGGGGCGACGAGTCGGTTCGCTCCGACCGGGGGGCGGGGGAACTCGCCTGCGACATACATGGAAAGCCTCTTCGGTGGCTCACCTTACGTCCCGCGCTCAACCATTGCCGCCGAATTTGGGGACTGCAACACTGACCATTCTAACCCCAAATGTAAAAACGAAAAACCGCGATGAAGCGTGCTTGAAAGACTATCAGCCACTTCGTCGTGCTTAAGGCTGAGGTACACACCTCTTTTCCCCGCTCATTCGCCGCCAACTCGCCCTTCCATCAATATGCAGGACGCAGTTTGACCACGAATGCAGAGACGTTAGGATCCTCCGAATGGCTTCGGGAAACGACAATCAGAACTCTGAGAAATCACGCTTGAAAAAGATTAAGAATTGTTTGTCCTGACTGAAGCGGGTTCCTGATTACTCTGACAGCCAGGGTGTATGTCGATCTGAGAATAATTCAGCTCATCATCTGGCGTCTGCCGTTCGCGTTTGGTGGGGCTCTATCTCAATGGCCAGTCAGTCTCTTTGCGAAATGGTGAAGTCCCATCACTCGGACTTCCATGGAGTGGTGAGACGGTCTGAATGGTTGAGTTACGGACCTCGGCGTCACCGAGTGAGCCATTTCGTTGCGAAAATGCCTCACAAAGATGAAAAAGACCTTAGGGTTTTGCAGCCGCATCACGCCGAATCGGACGTAGTGTACTGGTCTGCGAGTTGGTATCCTCGTGAAGCATGGGGCCGTGCTTCGCAGGAGTTTGCATTGGAGTCGGAAGAGGGCGAATTTCGGGACTTGGTCGGCCGTATACGAAACAAAGATCCCCAGGCAGCTCGCGAGCTTGTCTTGCGTTATGAGGGTGCGATCCGACGGGTCGTTCGCATCCACATGCGAGACCGCCGCATGCGACAGCTGCTCGATTCCACAGATGTCTGTCAGTCCGTACTGGCGAGTTTTTTTGTTCGGACGGCTCTCGGCCAATACGAGCTGGAAACCCCGGCCCAGCTGATCAATCTGCTGACTACGATCGCTCGTAATAAGTTGACGAACCAGGTGCATGCGATGCGTGCCCAGAAGCGGGACATCGGCAGAAGCGTCACCATCGAGGCCGAGAGTGTCGTCCTCGTCGATCGGGCATCCTCACCCAGTGAACAGGCTTCGGCCAAAGAGATCCTGCAAAAGGTATACGAACATCTGAGTCCCGAAGAACGATCGCTAGCGGAACAACGATCGTTGGGACGTCCGTGGACAGAGCTGGCGGAAGAGTTCGGTGCGACGGATGTGGCGCTGCGTAAGCGGTTGACGCGGGCACTCGATCGTGTCCTCACGGAGCTGGGAATCGATGACACCGACGACCAGTGAGCGAGCTGGTTTGCAGCCTGATGAGATCCTGGATCAACAGAGGCAACTCTGGCTGGACGGTCAGTGTCCGTCGATCGAATCCCTGTTAAAGGGGACTCCGTTCGAGAACGATCGCGAAGTCCAGCTCGATTTGATTTACAGCGAAATCGTACTTCAGGAAGAACTGGGGGAGCAGCCCTCGCTCGATGAGTACGCCCTGCGATTTCCTCATCTGAAGCAGGACCTCGACTTGCACTTCGAAGTCCACAGAGCCATTCGAGATCAACTGCTCGTCACGACGGGAGAGCCGTGGAGTGACGAGTCATGGCCCGAACCAAAATCTCAGCCAAGCGTCTCATATCTACCGACGGACGCTTACGAGATCGACCGGGAACTGGGCCGCGGCGGCATGGCAGTGGTTTACCAGGCCAGGCATCGCCAGCTGCAACGGCTGGTCGCACTCAAGACTTTCCAGCTGGTGCGATCTTTAACGTCTCGCGAGGCGTCTCGCATCCGTACGGAAGCGGAGGCGATTGCCCGACTGGCTCATCCCAATATTGTGCAGATCTATGAGATCGGAGATTGTCATGGATCGCCGTATCTGGCTCTCGAACTTGCGGAACATGGAACACTGGCTCAACGGTTGCAACGTTCGCCGTTGCCGCCCGAGGAAGCAGCCCAACTGATCGAGACTCTGGCTCGGGCCGTGCATCACGCCCACGAGCGACAGGTGATCCACCGGGACTTAAAGCCGGCGAACGTTCTGTTCATGCGAGATGGGACGCCAAAGATCACCGATTTTGGCTTGGCGAAGGTCTTGCAGGACAGCGAGGTGTCACCGGGCGATGCAACGCGGACGGGCGATCCGATTGGAACGCCGCGTTATATGTCCCCGGAACAAGCCGCTGGTCGCTCAGACACGGTCGGTCCTGCAACGGATGTGTATGCGCTGGGCACTCTGCTGTACGAGTGCCTGACGGGGCGGGCTCCGTTCGTCTCCTCCAGCGTCGTGGAGACTCTTCGAATGATCTCGAATGACGATCCGTGGCCGCCCCGCCGATTGCAGGCCTCGATTCCGCGTGACCTGGAAACGATCTGCCTGCACTGTCTCGCCAAAGACCCCGGTCGGCGTTACACCACGGCTGAGGATCTGGCTGACGATCTGCATCGTTACCGCTTCGGCGAGCCGATTCGCGTTCGTCCGATATCCGTCGTCGAGCACGTCTGGAAATGGTGTCGACGTCGCCCGGCACAGGCCACTTTGATCGCGGTCTTTTTACTGGGAACTGTCGCGGCGTTCGCTGCAACT
>CANJZR010000619.1 GCA_947479075.1 Planctomycetaceae bacterium | reverse complement strand
TCGCACTTCTGGCACTTTGCCGCCATGGATTGCTTCGCGGGCTCGGTGGAAGCGGCTTTGGTCGACTCCCCTTCTTCAGCGGCCCAGGCAACTGGTGACTGGGCGTGCGGCTTTTTCGGCGGTGAGAGGTTTTCTTCCGCTTCAATGATCGGCGGAGCGAACTCGTCAGACTCTTTCGGGGAAGCGGTGTTGTCCTCTGCGACTGCTTCCGACGGTGTTGAGGATGACTCAACGGGAGTGATCGCCCAGTCTGGTTTGTCAGCTGGTGCGGCATCAGCAACGACGGGAGCCTGCGACGGCTCGCTGGTTTCTTTCGCACCAAAGTCGATCAATGGGAGACTGGTGTCTGCAGACTTCTGAGGAGTGTGAGCTTCGGCCCGGGCTTTCGGTTTGGCCCATGGCGCATCCGTCAAAGCTGCGTCGGACTGCGGAGATTCTGCTGAGGCGACCTCTGCTGTCGTGCCCGCATCAGTGGGAGCATCGCCTTCCGGGAGTTTGGGCTCATCGCCCCAGTTGAGTTTGCCGGAATCGAGATCGAGCAGGTTGTCGAACGATTCCTTCGTAACCCCACCGGCGGGTTGATGCTTGGGTGTCGATGCGACATCGGCCTCTGTGCTGGCCGTTTGTTTTACCTTGTCTTGGGGCGCGGAAACTGATTCTTCACTGTCAGCGGCAGGTTGATTTGCCCACGGATCCTCAATAGTTCCCGTTGCCGACAGGCCGAGATTTCTCTCGAAGTCCGGATCTTTCGCTTTCTTTGCGGCTTTTTCCTTCGACTTGGAGGTCAAGCGGGTATCGGCCTTGGCGCGAGAGCCGGCATTCCGACCATTCCCTTCCGACTTGTCGCTGGACGGGGTCGAGGAGGGCTTGCTGTCGGACTTGGTCACGGCGTCAGCAGTCTCGTCCGTCTGCTTCATGGCCTGAGGGGAGCCACCCCCGTCCAGATATTGACGATAGGCCCGGGTCGCGTTGGGGAAGTCCCCGGCGCGTTCGTAAGCGCGAGCTTTGGCCAGGAGATCGCTCGATTCTTCTGCAGTACTCTTGGCATCCTTCCGGGCAGAGGAGCTGCGATCTTTACGCCATGGCAACTTGAAACCGGCTTCGAGCGAGGTTGAACAGCTGTCCGGCAGATTCAGTGTGGCAAAGCACATCAGGGCCGCATATCCCAGCCATCGGCAAGATTTGCGCATGTTTGTTTCCTCGTGGCCCCTTCCGGGTCGTGACCTCCGTCACAGGCGGTTCCGCCCGGCGCACTTGAGCAGAGATGCTCCTGGCGCACTTCTCTTTCATCGGCGGAGTCCAAGTAGCCGTTAAAGCCAAAAATGGGGCTTGTAGGAGAAATTCCACAGGTTCATCTCTTTTACTGACGAAAGCGGTCAATTGGTGGAATTCATTGCAGTTTCCGAGTGACCGTCCATTCAGCCCGGAAGCGACCTTTCGAGCCGGTTTCGCTACAAAGTGTGGCGCTGACTCCCGCTCCGCCGATTTCACCCGCCCGAGGCTGCGAATACCGCCAGCGGCGGCTGATTCTCGTCGTTTCTTCAAGAACCCGTTCAGAACATCTCATGTCGTTTCTTCAAGAAGTGGATCGCTGGCGAAACGCGACGGAGACGCCCTCGCTGGCCGAAGCGGAAGCCTATTGCGCCCAGCTGGCCACGAGTCACTACGAGAACTTTCCAGTCGTCAGCTGGGTACTGCCGAAGCGGTTGCACCAGCACTTTTACAATGTGTATGCCTATTGCCGCTGGGCGGATGATCTGGGGGACGAAGTCGGATCGCCGGAGCGGGCTCTGGAATTGCTGGGCTGGTGGCAGGGCGAGCTCGATGCCTGTTATGCCGGGCGAGTGCGGCACCCGGTGTTTGTGGCTCTGCAGAAGACGATCCAGCAGTTTGAGATACCCAGACAGCCATTTGCCGACCTGATTTCTGCGTTTGAGCAGGATCAAACGGTCCGCGAGTACGACACCTTTGATCAGCTGCTCGACTATTGCTGTCGCAGTGCCAATCCCGTGGGGCGGCTGGTGCTGCGTCTGGCGGAGTGCGACACCCCACAGGCGGTCGAGTGGTCTGATTCGATCTGCACGGGCTTACAACTCGCGAACTTCTGGCAGGATGTGGCCCGCGATGCGGCGATCGGTCGGGTCTATCTCCCCCGCGAGGATCGGGAGACCTTTCACTACTCAGAATCTCAGCGAGAGCTGCGGAAATCGACCCCCGAGTTCGTCTCGCTGATGCGGTTCGAGGTCGACCGGGCGCGCGGTTTTATGGAGGCGGGGCGCCCGTTGGTGGGGCAGGTCCCCCGCTGGCTGGAGGTGGAAATCGATCTATTTATTCAGGGCGGATTGCAGATCCTGAAAGAAATCGAGACGATTCGCTATTCTGTGTGGGAGGTTCGGCCAACGATTTCCAAGTGGGCCTTGGCTCAGATGTTCACGGGAAGTTTGCTCCGATGGACCAAACGGCGGTTGTGCGGGTCATGAAGACTCAAGGGTCACAAGGAAATGTGACTGCGACAAGATTGCAAGGAGGACGATCTTTGGAAACAGCCCAACTCTCTGAGTCGTATCAGACGTGTATCCAGCTGGCACGTCGGACGGGTAAGAATTTTTACTACTCATTTCTGACTCTCCCGAGACGACTCGCGGATGATATGTGCGTGTTGTACGCGTTCATGCGTTGGACCGATGATCTGGCTGATGCCGAGGAGTTGCCCACGGGGATTCGCGAGGTGGCGATCCATCAGTGGCGCGAGCATGTCCGGTCGGCACTTCAGTCGCCGCTGCCTCTCGCTCCGCCCGCGGGCTCGACGCAGAATCTGTTCGAGCCGCTGAACACGATGTCGACCCGGTTGATCGACACGCAGATTCTCACGGCGATCGTGGATGTGGTTCGACGTTACCAGATGCCCGAGAAGTATCTGTTCGATGTGATCAATGGGGTCGAGGGCGATCTCGAATCGCGGCAGTTCCAGACCTTCCACCAGCTGGAGGAGTACTGTTACCACGTGGCAGGAGCGGTGGGGCTGTGCTGCATCCATATCTGGGG
>CANJZR010000618.1 GCA_947479075.1 Planctomycetaceae bacterium | reverse complement strand
TTCGACTCGCATCTGAAGCCGAAGGCAGCGACTGAGGCGAGACGAGTGGAGAAGTAACAAACCGGGAGGGCGAAGCTCCTGCTGAGCCGCTATCTTCAATCGAAGTCCACTCTTGCTCGCGGCTCAGCGGAAGCTTCGCCCTCCCGAGAACGGCTATACGGACTCATCCCGCCTTCGGCAGGGTGACACGGAAGGTCGTTCCAGTGTCTTCCTCGGATGTGAAGTCGATGTAACCGCCGTGGGCTTCGACGATGGCTTTGGTGATGGCGAGGCCCAGACCGTGACCGCCGGAGGTACGGGCTCGCGATTTGTCAGCGCGGTAGAAGCGATTGAAGAGCTGGTCCCGGCTTTCTTCGGGAATCCCCTTGCCGGTATCGCGGACGACCAGCCGGATGGTGTCGCCTTCGGTCTTCAATTGAACATCGATTTTGCCGTGGGGGCGGTTGTAGTAGATCGCGTTACTCACCAGATTGGTCACCACGCGCGAGAGGTTGGTCGAGTTACCCTGCACGATGGCGGGACTGACCGAGAGATTCAGGCGGACCTCCTTCGAGAAGGCCAGCGGTTTCAATTGCTCCACTGTCGAGGAGACCAGCTGCTGGAAATCGACGGGTTCGAATTGAGGCGTCATCTGTCCCGCATCGGCTCGGGCCAGCGTCATCAGCCCGTCGACGAGCTTGGTCATCTGCCGGGCGGCGTTCAGAGTACTGGTCAGGGCGTTGCGATACTCTTCCACGGTCCGGGGGCGTGATAGCGTCAGCTCGGCCTGCGTCCGCATCACCGACAGCGGCGTTCGCAGCTCGTGTGAAGCATCGGCGGTCAGCTGGGCCTGCTGAGCGAAGGCCTTTTCGAGACGGTCGAAGGTGACGTTGAGAGTGTTCGCGAGTCCCACGAGTTCCTCGTCGATCGCTTCCGTCTCGATGCGCTGGGAGAGGTTCTTCTCCGAGACCGATTCGGCGAGGACCGAAATCTGATGAATCGGTCGCACGAGCCGCCCCGAGATCCACCAGCCTCCCGCCAGTCCGACCGCCAGTACGGCGAGCCCCGTCCCGAGCAGCTGAAGTCCGAACCATCGCGTCTCGGCCAGCTCCGCATGCATCGATTTGCCCACGAGGATGCGGACATCCTGTGGTCCGACCATCAGGGCCTGGCGGACTTGCCCGTCCTGCAGCAGAACCGGTCGATCTCGCGGCCAGAGTCGATCGGCGGGGAGGCTCGATGTGGGAGCGGTCTCCGACTGCTTGAGCAGCTTTCCGTTGCTGAGCGTGACGATGAAGTACCAGTCCTCTCGCGTGGTTCCGGTACTTCCAACCCCGGTTGTTTCCGGGAAGGCGAGGTTCGCGTACAGCTGTTGAATGCGATGTTCCGGTGGGAGCGGGGGGGCGTCGTCGGGGGGGACAATCGTTTCATCGAGCAGCGGCGGCTGGAAAGCCCGCAGGCTCGCATTCAGATAATCGACTACGGCCACGAGCTCGACATCAACACGGCTCAGCTGCATCTGCCGGACACGCCCGTACAGCAAAAAGCCAAACGTGATGATTAGCCCGCAGAGGACCAGGCCGTACCAGATCTGGAGTCGTCGTCGCAGCGAGCTGGCCATGTCACGACTCACCGCTGTCGGAATCGTCCGAGGGAGAGCCACCGCCCGTCACGATGTAGCCCTGGCCGCGGCGGGTTTCGATGAAGTCCTTACCGAGCTTCTTGCGAATGTTGGAAACGTGGACCTCGACAAGGTTGGAGAGTGAGTCGTCATTCTCGTCGAACAGGTGGTCATAGATCTGCGTGCGGGAGACCAGCTCCCCTTGTCGCAGGGCGAGAAGTTCCACGAATGCATACTCGCGCGCGGTCAGGGAAACGGGCTCACCGGCCTTGGTCACCGTGCGAGTGCGAGTATCGACACACACGTCATCGATCGTCATCAGCGATTCGGACTGGCCAGCCGAACGACGAATCAGGGCCCGCAGCCTCGCGAAGAGTTCCGGCAGACTGAATGGTTTGACCAGATAGTCGTCAGCTCCCTGATCAAGGCCGAGGACACGGTCGGGCATCGTATCGCGAGCGGAGAGGATCAAGACCGGAGTCTTGTGGGTCTTGCGGAGTGTCTTGAGCAGATCCAGCCCGCTGATCTTCGGCAACATCAGGTCGAGGACAATCGCATCATATTCCCAGGTCGTGGCCTTATAGAGCCCTTCGTGTCCGTCGGGAGCATCGTCGACAGCGTAACCGTTCTCGCGCAGAGCTTGCGCGATCAGACGACGCAGATCGGGCTCATCTTCGACAACCAGCACTCGCATGTGGGTTCCTTTGATCGATCTCGAGTTCCCATCTCACCGGCAGTTGGGAAACGCGGTCGCCCCGTTCGAATTCTGACCGATTCAGCTCTCAAACGCACGGCGAGGGGCCGGGTTACGCCAGTCGTAACTCACAGCCCCTCGCGCGCCGCGTTGCAGGCATCGTATTCGGCTAGCTGAGCAGGCTGTTGAGTAGTGATCCCTGGAGTGTTACAGAGTTGGTGGAGGTGGACTGGCTTTGTGACTGGGCGGGAGGCGCCTCACCCACGAGGATGCCGGTGATCTTGGAGTCCGCTTTGACGGTGATGGGCTTGGGAGGGGTTGTGGAAGTGGCACCAGGTGGCAGGATCTCTCGGACGGTGTACGTTCCGGCGGGCATGTTCACGAAGCGGAATGATCCGTCGGGCTTTGACTGAACCGTGGCGACGACTTTGTTGTTGGCATCGACGAGTTGGACGCCCCGCCCGCCGAGTCCTTGCTCCTGTCCATTCACCTTTCCGTCTTTGTTGGCGTCGGCAAAGACACGACCTTCGATGGAGGTGGTGACAATGGGAGCATCTGCGGGAGGTGCCTCGCCGACGAGGATACCGGTGATCTTGGAGTCCGGTTTAACGGTGATGGGCTTGGGCGGTGTCGTGGAAGTGGCACCGGTTGGCAGGATCTCTCGAACGGTGTACGTTCCGGCAGGCATGTTCTCAAAGCGGAATGATCCGTCGGGCTTTGACTGAACCGTGGCGACGACTTTGTTGTTGGCAT
>CANJZR010000617.1 GCA_947479075.1 Planctomycetaceae bacterium | reverse complement strand
CCCAATTTGTTTCAGGTTGTTTTTGCATTGCGACCGGCGGGCTGCTTCGCGAGCCTGCTGCACAGCTGGCAAGAGGAGGGCAATCAACACGGCGATGATCGCAATGACCACCAGCAACTCAATCAGTGTGAATCCACGGGCATATGGCTTTGATAAAGACATCATTTTTGTCTCCTCTTGAAAATTGATTGCTTGATCCAGGCCAGAACGACCGGGATCACATAGAAAGGTAGTGGTTCGATCTTAAACACGACGGAATTGAAATAGGATTCGGATTTTTTCGAATAGGAAGAATTTTGTCGAAAAAAGTGATGGCGGTGGAAATGCCCAAAAATGCTGGAGCACGCCGGTTAGCCAGTTCTGAGTCGTACCGGTGTGGCTTTCCATCGGACGCGATTTCAGAGCGATCCTGCCTCTATCGCCAGTGCCTCTGGTGCTAGCGCACACCGGCACGCTCCAATGCGAGCCAGGCGGTATTGTCGCGCCCATTCAATAGATTGATCGACTCTCGATCACCAAAAAGCCAGAACCGCCGGTGACCCGGCGGTTCTGGTGGCTTTCGGATGTCGAGCTTCAATCACGTGGCATCGAACGTCAACTCGCCGTGTTGCTCGTTGACGCGGATGGTTGAGCCCGCGGGGAACTCGCCGCCGAGGAGCGCGTTCGCCAGAGCGTTCTGCAGGCGGTTCTGGATCACGCGGCGGAGAGGTCGCGCCCCGTAGACAGGATCGAATCCCTCGTTCGCCAGCAGCACGCGCACGGGGTCGGAGACCTCGAGCTTGAAGCCGTGGCTTTCCATTTGGGCGATGAGCTTCGTCAGCTGGAGATCGACGATCTTGCGGATGTCGTTCCGGTCGAGTGGCTCGAACACGATGATCTCGTCGATCCGGTTCAAGAACTCGGGCAGGAAGCGATGCTTCAGCTGATCGAGGACCTGTTCGCGGATCGACGACTCTTCGTCGGTGCCGGTCAGCTCGGTGATGATCTGCGAACCGACGTTCGAGGTCATGACGACGATCGAGTTGGTGAAGTCGACCGTGCGCCCATGCCCGTCGGTCAGACGGCCATCATCGAGCACCTGCAGCAGCACGTTGAAGACATCGCGATGCGCCTTCTCGATTTCGTCCAGCAGGATCACACAGTACGGCTGACGACGCACTGCTTCGGTGAGCCGGCCCCCTTCTTCGTAGCCAACGTAACCGGGAGGGGCCCCGATCAGCCGGGCGACCGAGTGCTGTTCCATGTACTCGCTCATGTCGATGCGAATCATGGCCTTCTCATCGTCGAACAGAAATCCGGCCAAGGCCTTGCACAGTTCGGTCTTTCCCACGCCGGTCGGGCCCAGGAAGATGAACGAGCCGATCGGGCGGTGGCTGTCCTGCAGTCCCGACCGCGAACGCCGCACGGCGTTCGAGACAGCTGTAACAGCTTCCTCCTGATTGATCATGCGTTTGTGGATTTCGTCCTCCATCCGCAAGAGCTTGTCCCGCTCGGCTTGCAGCATGCGGGCCACGGGGATGCCGGTCCAGGTGCTCACCACCTTGGCGATGTCTTCGGGAGTGACTTCCTCGCGGAGCAGTCGTTCCCCACCGCTGGCGTTGAGTTCGTCGAACCGCGTTTTGACCGAGGCCAGCTTCAACTCAGCCGCATCGAGGGCCTGCTTTGCGGAGAAGGCCTTGGCATAGTCATCATTCGAGTTTGTCTGCCGGGCTTTTGAGAAGGCCCGGTCGTACTCGACTCGCAACTTGTCGAGTTCTTCCTGCAGCGGCTTGAAGCCCGACAGGATTTCTTTCTCGGCCAGCCACTTGCCCTTGAGGGCGTTGACCTTCTCTTCGCGGTCAGCGATCTCTTTTTTCAGCTGTTCGTGACGCTCGCGGGACTCCGCGCTTTTCTCGGTCGCCAGAGCGGCGGCCTCGATCTGCATCCGGGTCAGGTTACGGGTGGCCTCATCGATTTCGGTGGGCATCGAGTCGATTTCCATCCGCAGGCGTGACGCCGCCTCGTCGACGAGGTCGATCGCCTTGTCGGGCAGGAATCGGTCATTGATGTACCGATCCGACAGGGTGGCTGCCGAGATCAGGGCATCGTCGGTGATTCGCACGCCGTGGTGCGACTCGTACCGTTCCTTGAGTCCACGCAGGATCGAGATCGTGTCGTCGACGTTCGGTTCCTGGACCATGACGGGCTGGAACCGGCGTTCGAGGGCGGCGTCTTTCTCGATGTACTTGCGGTATTCGTCGAGCGTGGTGGCCCCGACGCAGTGCAGCTCCCCGCGAGCGAGGGCTGGCTTGAGCAGGTTCGAAGCATCCATCGACCCTTCGGAGGCACCGGCTCCGACGACCGTGTGCAGTTCGTCGATGAAGAGGATCACGCGGCCCTGGGCCTGCTCGACCTCTTTCAGGACAGCTTTGAGGCGGTCCTCGAACTCGCCGCGGTACTTGGCCCCGGCGATCAGAGCTCCCATATCGAGCGCGATGACCGACTTGTCCTTGAGGTTGGTCGGCACGTCGCCTTTTACGATGCGGTCGGCCAGGCCTTCCACGATCGCGGTCTTGCCGACGCCCGGCTCGCCGATCAGAACTGGGTTGTTCTTGCGGCGGCGGGAGAGGACCTGGATCACGCGGCGGATTTCGGTGTCGCGGCCGACGACGGGGTCGATCTTGCCCTGTCGGGCCAGTTCCACCAGATCCTTGCCGTACTTCTTGAGGGCCTGGTACTTCTCTTCCGGGTTCTGATCCGTGACCTGTGTTCCACCCCGCACAGCTTTGAGCGCGCTGAGCACGTCTGACTCTTCGATCCCATTGAGCGCCAGCAGCTTCTTCGCCGGGTCTTCGACTTGGGTCAGGGGGAGGAACAGGTGTTCAGTTGAGACGAACGAATCCTGCATCTGCGTCGCCAGCTTCTGAGCAGCGTCGAAGACTTGCATGATCTCGGACGACCCGGAAAGCGGCACGTTCGAGCCGGAGGACGATGGCAATCGCCCCAGCTCGGAGTCGAGCGTCTTGGTCAGCTGTGCGAAGTTGACGCCGATCTTCTGGAGCAGCGCGCGGGGGACTCCAT
>CANJZR010000616.1 GCA_947479075.1 Planctomycetaceae bacterium | reverse complement strand
TAGGGGTTGTCGAGTGCCTCGAGCGCGCGGGCCTGTTTCTGCAGAACCGTTTGCACGGCCAGTTCTGGCGACCACAGCTGTTTGACAATTAACTGCTCGACTTCGGCGAGAAGGAGCGGATCCTGGGCCAGCTCCATGTGAGCCTGAAAAATGGCTCCATACTTGTCGCCCAGCCGGGCACTGGCCTCATCGGCGTGTGTGGCGATCTCGGCACAAGTATCGGACACGGCCTGACGGAAGCGGCCAATCTCGCGATCAACGGCATCGGGGCGGATCGACTTCCGAGAGAACTGAAGCAAATCGCGGCCAAGAACCAGAGCAGGCGCACTCGCCACACCCGGACTGACCGCGATCCCACGTTTCACCAGCATCAGTCTCTCCGGCAACAGCGGAGAGCCAGTCTCCGAGAGGGCCTAGGGAACCGGCCCTCACTTGACCGGCTTCACGAATCAACGGTCGGTCATGAACTCGTCCGCGAACAGTTGCTCCAGGCGATCCATTAACTCGCTCGCTCCATGCCCTTCGACCTCAATCACGAGTTCCGTGCCGCACACCGCACCGAGCTGGATCACGTCCATGATTGACTTCGCGTTCGCCGACTGGGATCCGCGAAACAGCTTGACTGTTCCGTCGAATTCTTTGACCGTTCGTGCAATGAGTGAACAGGGCAACAAATGCAACCCGTTGGCATTTTTCACAAGCACTTCCCGGCGAACCAGAGAGGGCTCAGTCGGGATGTGGTTGCTGTTGTTCATTTCCAAGGAGTCCGAGCCTGTGGCAACTGGCATGGCTGGCTTCTCTCCTCTGACGAAGGTCAACACGAAATTCCCCCTTGCTCTTTCTTGTCCGTGATTTCCTGAGCCGCACGCTACCGTGAGCCCGGGAGTCAAACTGGCGGTGCGAAATGCACCCGTTTCATCACAGAAAGACAAGGGAACCCGATGTGGGTTCGGGATCAAAACTGCTTCTCATCTCCCTCCTTGAGCAGGTCGATGACCTGCTCAGGTGTCTTCGACTGCCGCAGGAAGCTGCAGAAGTCGTCGCTCTTCAGGTGACGAGTGATCGTCTCCAGCCCCCGCAGATGCTCGCCCGGACGGTCCGGAGGAGAGATCAGCAGGAAGATGATGTGCACGTCTTCGCCATCGAGTGCTGCAAAATCCAGGCCATTGACCGAAAGTGCCACCGTGGCAACGATCGAATCGACAGAAGTATGCTTGGTGTGAGGAACTGCGACACCGCGGCCAATCCCGGTGGAGCCCAGCTCTTCTCGCTTCATGATCGCAGAAATGATGGCGTCTGTATGTTCCGCAGCCACCTTGCCGGCCAGACGCAGAGAATTCACGATCTCGCGAATGGCCTCTTCTTTGTTCGTGGCCTTCAGATCTGTGATCACGGCATCAGCCGCCACGATATCCGTCAGTTTCATCGCCAATCCTCACTCGAAACCCAAGTCGGAGAACGAGTTCCGTTACAACACCGACAGGGACCTGTTCAACCGGCCCATAGACCCCCCGCGAGATCTGACAGCCCGGATTGAACCCTCGACGAAAACAACATCTTAGGGCCGATTCGACCCTGCCGCCAATATTCAGACAGCGAAAATCGCCCGCATTTCCAGTTCTGTTCCAATTAGGCCGTCGCATCATCCTTCGCGTATTCGTTTAACGGAAGATCGCGACGGTGATCCTGCACCTTCTCCTTGTACTTCGTGATCTGGTGCTCCATCTTGTGCAGGGCCTGATCAAACGCAGCGACCACGTCCGCAGCTTCGTGCGAGGCCACAAAGTCGTGCTTATGCTCGGCGTCGACCTGAATTTCCACCTTCACATGGTCCGCGACCTTGAGATCGATGGTGACCACAATGGCTGTGACCCGCTCGAAATACGTGAGGAGTTTTGCAGATTTCTGCGAAATGACCTCTCGAACTTCGTCACGAATATGTCCATGTCGACAGGCGATCTGAATCTGCACGGGTGTCCCCTTGTTTCAGTGGCTAGCTATTCCGCTGGTTGACGTTGAGGCCACGTGCATCACTCACCCCTAGGGCAAAGTCGCACACCCCCAACAGCGGAAAGTCTAAGTCACCCACGTCAGTACGGGAAGTGGCTTCCTTCCTCGCTTCTCAATTCCATGGCATTTCCACATAGCTCGGAATAATCCACGGCGGATCCGATCAGGCGGAATTGCTGACCGAGACTGCCTGACTGATCTGACGGATCTTTTCGATCAGGTGGGCGATCGTCTCAATCGTGGTGAGCGGATTGATCACCGTCATTCGCAAATACGCCACGCCGCCAATCGTTGTCTGTGAAACATAAAAGTCGCCCGATTCGATCAGCCTGCGACGGATTTCCCGATTCATATCGTTCGCACCGCTGATGTCGGCCCCCGGCGGCAGGTAGCGGTAAACCAGGATGTTGCACTGCGGGCGGTAAGGGGCCTCGAAGTCCGCTTGTGACTCGATCAGTTGCCAGGCTTCATCAGCCAGTCCGAATGTCGCGTCGACCAGATCGGCAAAGACTCCTGGGCCATACGTACTCCAGACGCCCCATAATCCGAAAGAGGCCGCCCGTTTCGTGCACTCCATTGTCATCAATCCACAGTCGAAGTCGGCCATGCCAGGAGCGGATGGATCAAACAGGTACGGCGCGTCCTGCTGAAAGGCCGCGAACCGATGCTTCGCCTGTTTGTAGAACACAAATGCGCAGAGTGCAGGCACGTGCATCATCTTGTGGGCGTCGCAGATCAGGCTGTCAGCCCGGCCCAATCCCTGCACCAGATGGCGGTACTTCTCACTGAACGCAGCTGCGGCTCCATGGGCTGCGTCGACATGGAACCACACGCCGTACCTTTCGCACAGATCGGCGATCTCGTCCAGCGGGTCAAACGCGCCGATCGGTGTCGCACAAGCACATGCGACCACAGCTGTGACCGGAATACCGCGCGAGCTGAGTGATGCGAGCTCAGCCTCCAGAGCTTTGGGGCACATCCGGCGCTGGTCATCGAGTCCGATGCGGATGACCTGATTCGTCCCCATCCCCAGAATCCCGGCCGAACGGG
>CANJZR010000615.1 GCA_947479075.1 Planctomycetaceae bacterium | reverse complement strand
CGCTCGATCAGGTGAGTCAACTCCGCATCGCGAGTCTCATCCTGTTCAAAGAGCGTGGTCCGTCGTACCAGTTCCGGTCGTCCCGGCGTCGCGTCGATCTCAATCCCACAGACCCCACCCACAAACGAAATTCGTTCACGTCGCAATGACAACAACTCCCACAACCTGGTCATCGAGTCGGTGGGCTTGAGCAGACGAATCTGAACAGAGGGAGCTTCCCCGGAGTCCATGGACCAGGTCACGCGGATCTCCTGCGTGACGGCTTGGCGTCTGCGCAGGTCATCGACCAGTTGCTGCAGGAGCAGTTGAAGGGCGAGGTCGATCGCTTCCATCTCCCGGAGCGGAAACTCCCAGCGACGTCTCACCAGGCATGGCTGAGGTGGGATCTCGGGAGTGAGGATTTCTTCCACCTCTCCGAGTGCCTGATCGAGTCTCAACAACACCTGAGGACCAAAGCGTGACGGCAGGCTGGAGCGCGGGAGATCCCACAGCTGCCCGATCGTCCTCAGACCGCATTCCGCCAGCATCGACAGCGTTTTCACCGGCAGACGTAGCCACACGATCGGAACTGCCGCCAGTCGGGACCGCAGTTCCTCGGGACACACGATCTCCAGGGCGTCCCGCAGAGTACTCTGCCGGGCCAGGCTGTAAGCCGCTCCCCATGTAGGAGCGATGGCCCCCTGGATTCGATACCCCTGGCCGCGAAAGTGGCGAGCGATGATCTCCCCCAGCCGGCGTACATCCCCGTACAGGTGTTCGCACCCGCTGACATCGAGGAACAGGCTGTCGGGTTCAGGCAACTCATCCATCCCGGCCCGGGGGGTGAACCGCTGGCACTCCCACGCCAGCTGGCGGAGTGCGTCGCGATCCGCCTCCGCGTCATGTTCCAGAAAATGTCCACGCGGGATCAGGCCTTGAGCCTCCGCGAGAGGCATGCCCGCTCGTACTCCCTGACGAGCGGCCTTTCGGCAACACGTCACCACCTGGGGAGACCGACTGGAGTACGGAGTGTGTAAGACGACAAACCGCCGTTTAAGCTCCGGCTGAGCAATACACCGCCGCTGAATCGGCCAGTTCGGGAACCAGACGCACACAATCTGTTTCACAATCCAGCTCCACCTGAAACACACTACCCGGCAGACCGTTCCGGACTTTGAGCAGTTCCACTCGCATTCGCCGTTTCATCCAGCTGGTCGATCTCTGGGGAGTCACGAGTACACGCAGATCAGCCCAGCCCGGTTCGCGCAGGGCATCTGCTCCTCGCAGTAACAGACAACGTGTCCCGCCCACCTCGGCCGCCAGCTTCAGTCGCCGGAACGCCACCATCGGCAGACAATCGACCCGGCACACCACCAGCTCCACGCCCCGCGAGCGTAACCCCTGCTCCACCGTCCACAGCAGGTCCACCGGATCACGCACTCGGACAACGACCACCCGGGCCAGGTCAACCCCACGCCCCTGCCAGCCAGCCGGGCAAACCTCCTGCTCCGCATCCACCACCAGCCAGCGTCCACTGCCCTGCATTTCCTCTTGCCGGAGCGACTTCCGGGCATTCCACAACGCCAACTCCTGGGCCCCGCTCCCCTCCGCGTCCGCGACCCACTCCTGCACCATTCCCGACCGCAATTCCCAGCAGGCTTCGACCGTCGACAGAGGCTCCCGCGGCTCGCCTCCGGATCTACACCGATGGCCCGCTGCAATGGCCCCTGGGCGTTCCGAGGATGCCAGCAACCCGCGTAGAACACTCAGTGTTGATGATTTTGGTGAGTGAACGTTCATTCACTACTTGTATCCAGGTGTTCACTGGCTGTCAACATCTCCATATTCGAGCTGATCAGTCGGATACAGCAGTCACTTACGCACGGCGGCGAAAGAGACTCCAGAGGCTCCCGCCGAAACCACGGCCCTGAAACGCTGGGGCGAACTGCTCCGCATACTACGCAAAATCCCCGGGAACAAATCTCTCACAATCAGTAACTTCTTAAGGCAACTGGCTGGCCTGGGCGGCTTCTTGCTCAGAAAAAACGACGGCGACCTCGGCTGGCAAACCATCTGGAAACCCTCCTCATAATGGCCCGCGGAGCAGATGCCATGAGTCAGAAATGTGGGTAAGACTTAGGGCGACGCCCCATCTTCCAACTCCAACGAACAGCACATATGCGCGCTGCTCTTTTCCCCCGGGAAGCGCCACCATTTTCAACCGGGCTTAACAGGCTTTACGCTTTGCGGGCTGGGTTGCCTTTAGGCCGGTCAGAACTACATGTGTTCTACGTTCTTTTTTATCACTCAAAGGACCACACTGACTTGGGTGGTCAAGACTACAGGCAGTTGAATTGGCAGCCGACTGTGGACATTAGATCATCTGAGTTCACGCTTCCGGAGCCGGGCTGTTGCTAGGGCAGGAATGCTCCGGCCTCTTCTACCCACCACAAAGCCCACAAGCAGTCCCATCGGTCGCCCCACAAGAGCCACCTCGCTTTGTATTTTTATACCACCGGCAACCGGAGTTATGCCTGACGCCCGTACTGGTGTTGATCCAGTACCTTTCGACCGGGCTACTGCGTTCGACTCGCTTGACTGGTTCAGGCTTTTTGCGTTCGACTCGCTTAGATGGTTCGGGCTTCTGAGGTTCAGCTGGTTCCGGTTTTTTGGGTTCAGCAACAATTGTGTACGTGTAATTAACTGGAGGTGGGGAGTAACCGCTGTTCGTCTTTTGCGAATTGTTCCCAGCCCCTGAACATAGCCCCATGCACAGCAGAAAGGGCAGCAGTAAAAGCATCCCGCCACACCCCGCACCGGCTTTAGCCTTCTGCGATTTGTGTCTCAGGAACCTGCCCTGTCCGGTCAGTCTCAGCAGTCGCTTCTTTGCCATCAATCACCCGCCACAAATACCACAGGCTTTGCCCTCTGTCGGACCACAGTACTTACCCTTCTTTGTCTTTCCAAAGTGTTTGCATCCAGAGTTGTGCCGCACTCCGCTACCGGTGTTCAACCAGAATTTCTCGACCGCAGCATCCTTCTCGTTCTCAGACTGGGGAGCTTCCACCTTCGGTGGGTTTCG
>CANJZR010000614.1 GCA_947479075.1 Planctomycetaceae bacterium | reverse complement strand
GTGGTATCGACGCGAATCGTCAGCGTCTGGCGACCTGCCGCCAGATTAACCGTGGCCCCCGCAGGCGAGTTCACCGATTCCTTTCCAAGCCAGACGTGCAGACCGTTGGTTGAATCAAAGTTCAAGGTGGCGGGGCCAGCCTCGACGACCTCGATCTCTCCCTGCAGGTAGAACACTTTCGATTTCAGGCGAGCGGCGATCTCATCGAGTGGCAGGGTTCCGTTGACGAGTGAGTAGGCGGAGCCCCAGAGCCCTTGAGCGAGCACATCGGTCTCAAAGATCACGAGGTTCGGGATCTCCGCGAGCAGTTCCGGCTTCGCATTCACCAGGACCCGCCAACGCTGGAATCGCTGGGTCGATCGAACCGCATAGGTCCCGGGCTTGCCCAGCTCGGACAGGAACTTGAGCAGGTCGAGAGTTTCACTTTCCGTCAGCAATGTCGGAAGCCCTTTGGGCATCAGCGACTTTCCCTCGATCTCTTCATCGATCTCGCTGATCGGGATTTCGACCAGCTGGC
The DNA here is from genome assembly GCA_947479075.1 of Planctomycetaceae bacterium. GTDB lineage: Bacteria > Planctomycetota > Planctomycetia > Planctomycetales > Planctomycetaceae > TH-plancto1. The sequence goes on along the minus strand of CANJZR010000614.1, from coordinate 2,544 downwards.
TCTCGGTATTTCGCAGCACGAGCTTCTGGTCGGTGCGGTCGACCGTGATGCCTTGGAAGATGCGGCCTTCGAGCGTCGTGACGGTGCGGGTGATGAACGCCTCTTTAATCTGAGCATCGGGATCAAACAGAGCCGTCACCAGATATTCCATCGGTGAGTTGGCTCCGACGGGTGTCAGGTCAGGGCCGATCTGCCCCCCGGCTTTGTTGACGGCGTGGCACTTCGTACAGCTGAGGTCGCTGCGGCGGAAAACCAGCTCACCGCGAGCAGCATTGCCTTTCTCAGTGGCTGCAGCTGCGAGAGCAGTGACTTGCTCGGGGGTGAGCTTCACGGGCTTGGCACTGACGCCTGCTTGAGGGGCCAGCACGTCGAGCAGGCCCGGGTCGCTGCGGCCCTCTGAGTAGACGCGACGCAGACAAAGCTTGGCGACATCCTGCGGGAGAGGTGTCGTCTTCAGCGCCAACCCGAGCTGCTCAGCACCGCCTTCGCGAGCCAGCATCGAATCGATGATCGGGCCAGGGTCATCCTCGGGGGTTGTCGACTTGAGCACCTGAGCGGCAGCCTGTGCACTCGCGACCAGATCAATCCCCGCGAGTGTGTCCACGCCGACCGTTCGATTGTGGTAAGACTGCCCAGCGGCCAGCAGTTCGTTCGCGATTCCTTTCGCAGCTGCGGGATCGACGGCGACGAGTGCCGACATGGCTGCAGTACGGATGGCATCGCTGCTCTTGTCGGATCGGGCGATCTGAACGAGCAGGGGCGACGTCCCTGGATCCTTCCAGGCGTGAGCGAGTTCGATGGCTCGCAACTGGAGTCGGTCATCTGTGGAGGCCGCAGGATCGAGCAGGCGACTGAGTGCCTCACGATTGGCGGGCAAGGTCTTGCGGTTCAGAGCCGCATCCTTCAGCCAGAGGAGAGCCTGCTGTCGCAATTCGGGAGCATAGGCCTTCTCGTCGAGAGCCTGTTCAAATACGTAGGCGAGATCATGCTCGTTCCCGCGAGAGCAGACCATCTCTACGACACTGTGCAATCTGGCAGGAGGGACCTTGCCGCTCTTCAGAAGCTTAAGTACCGAGCCCGCCGCCGACGGAGGATCAGCTGCCCACACCGCTGTTGTGCTAAAAGCCAGCCAGAACAAGCCGAGAATGCACAGAGAGTTTCGCAGAAATCGGTTCAATCGAGCATCCACTTCCAAGACACGAAATCGTCCGACAAGATTGTACGCCAGCGGCAGACCACGGTCACTCAATCCGAAGATCGAGGCGCGGGCGAAGAATGTCACTGTGCCGGAATTTCGACCTGCGGATTTACCGAAATGGTAGTCTGGGTGCGGAATCGACCAAGTGCTGCGCGAACTTGCGTCCAGTGACCGACATCGGACGTTCTGTCAACGAATCCCGATCGACCCACGATTCATCCGTCTTCAGACGATCGGCAGCCTCGCCACTGAGATGAGCTGTGTAGCAGCGCAAATCGATGCGGTAGCGGGTGACGGAGTGCTTGATCTGCATCGACGGATAGACCTCGGCGATGGCGAGGCCATACTCGTTCTGAAGATGAGTCGTGACCAGACGGGTATGGCGAGTTTCATTTTGCTCGCCGGGCTCGCAGGCGAACCGGGGAAAATCCCACAGCCCGGCCCAGCGTTCCTGTGTCCCGCGTCGACGGACGAAGACCCGGTTCCCCGCGATGACGGCGACGGTCAACTCCGTCACATCGGTCACATCGGGACGTGAGGCCTTGCGGGGGATCTCGTGCTGCGTGGAAGTGGCCAGAGCTCGACAGACCGTCTTCAGAGGGCAACGCGGACAATCAGGAGCTTTCGGTGTGCAGATCATCGACCCGAGGTCCATCAGGGCCTGGTTAAAGTCCCCGACTTCATTCGTGGGCAGGATCGATTCGGCGAAAGACCACATCGTCTGCTGCCCCTGAGAATTCCGGGGGTCGTCGCTGTAGCCGAGTAACCGGCAGTACAGCCGCAATGTGTTGGCCTCAACGATCGGAGCTCGCTGTTCGAAAGCGAACGATGCGACTGCTCCGGCCACGTAGCGCCCAACGCCGGGAAGCTCCATCAAATCCGCCACGGTATCGGGGAAGCGGCCCTGGTGCTGCTCGCAGATGACTTGTGCTGATTTCCGCAGGTTGCGTCCGCGACTGTAATAGCCGAGTCCCTCCCACAATCGGAGAACCTCTTCTTCCGAAGAGAGTGCCAGAGATTCCACATCGGGGAATCGGGCCAGGAATCGTTCGTAGTACGGCCGCACCGCAGCGACGGTCGTCTGCTGCAGCATGATTTCGCTGATCCAGATCCGGTAGGGATCATGGGTCTCCCGCCAGGGTAACTCGCGGCCGAAACGTGCAAACCAGCGTGGTAACTCGCGTTGAATGGTCTTCACGGCCTCAGGCGCCAGGTGGTCGTTTGACGCGGTCTTTCGCTGGCTCGAAGCGAGTTTTGAAGTCTTGCCCGCCAAGGAAGTGCTGCGTAGACTGGATTTGATGTTGCTGGGGACGTAGCTCAGTTGGCAGAGCGCAGCGTTCGCAATG
>CANJZR010000613.1 GCA_947479075.1 Planctomycetaceae bacterium | reverse complement strand
TCTCGCAAGCGGTCATCGCAGATTTTACGAAATGGGTTCAGGATGGCGCCCATTGGCCCAACTCCGAACCGTCCGCCACAGCTCCCCGTCCGACGGTCGCCGAACGGATGCCCACCGACGAGGATCGTAACTTCTGGGCGTTTCGGTCACCGCAAGTGGTCACGGTCCCGACCGTTGCTGATGTGAATCACTGGGCCCAAACTCCGATCGATCGCTTTATCCTGCAGAAGCTGGAGGAATCGAAACTCACGCCAAATGCGATCGCCGACAAACGGACACTGATCCGTCGTGCCACGCTGGCACTGATCGGTATTCCTCCCACCCCCGAGGAAGTCAACGCGTTTCTGGCCGATGATTCTCCCAAAGCCTTTGAAACCGTTGTTGACCGCCTGCTCTCATCCCCCCACTACGGCGAACGCTGGGGCCGACACTGGCTCGATGTTGCCAGGTACGGCGACTCGAACGGGCTGGATGAAAACCTCGCATATGGGAATGCCTGGAGGTACCGCGACTACGTGGTCAACGCGTTCAACAGCGATGTGCCATACGACGAGTTCATTCGCGAACAGCTCGCCGGGGACCTCCTGCCCCCCTCTGACAATGAAGAAGTCCAGCTGCGAAGGATTGTCTCGACCGGATTTCTGTCTCTCGGGTCGAAGATGCTCGCGGAAGATGACCCGGTCAAGATGGAAATGGACATCATCGATGAACAGATCGACACGCTGGGCAAGGCGATCATGGGGATGACCCTGGGTTGTGCCCGCTGCCACGACCACAAGTTCGATCCGATCTCCGCCCAAGACTACTACGCCCTGGCCGGGATCTTCAAGAGCTCGAAGACGATGGACAATTTCGGCGTCGTCGCTCGCTGGCAGGAACGACCCGTCGCAACAGCCACGGTGGTGGCCGAACGAAATCGGATTCAGGCAGAAGCTGACGCCGTGCAGTCGACCATCAACAATCGAGTGAAAGAGGAAACCGACCGCGTCACGAATGAGGCGCAATTGCAGCTCGCCGCATACATGCTGGCTGCAGACCGCCAGATCCGAATGGAAGAGACACTCCAGTCCGCGAAACCAATCGCTGAGGACACCGCACGAGTCAGCCAGCCGAACAGCATTCTGCTCGAAGCGGAAAGCTTCACCCGTGGGAATGTGCAGCAGGACACGACCACTTACGGCACTGGCATCGGGGTCCTCGTCAATCGCGGAGAGCTGCCGAACTTCGTCGAGTACGACATCGAGATCAAAACGCCTGGCCCATATCAGTTCGATCTCCGTTACGCAGCTGCGGCTGCTCGACCAACAATGCTGATGCTGGACGGGAAGCCTCTGAAAGCCGATTCCGCCAATCAGGCGACCGGCGGCTGGACTCCCGACGGGCAGAAGTGGTTCGTGGAAACCGTCACCGAGTTGACCGCGGGCAAGCATGTCATCCGCCTGGAGAACGCCGGACCATTCCCGCATATCGACAAGCTCTGCCTAGCCCCGGCTCTGGCAGAAAGCGTTTCGCCACTCCCCCCCGTCGATGCAGCTACTCCGTCACTTCAGCCGCTGTTCGTGTCTCGCTGGGTCAAGTTCCTCAACGCTCAGCGCAAGAACGTCGATGGCCCCTTCGCCGTGTGGTGGAAATATCGCACCGAAGGCTCGTTCGACTCACTGGCCGGGGATCAGGCTCCGCTGACACAGCGGCTCCTGGCCGATCCACGACCAGACTCACTGACTGCTCTCGCTCGACGCTATCAGGATCTGGCGGCAGCAGCAGAATCACCCGACCTGGTTCCACTCCGCATCGCATTGACCGAGAGCGAAGGCCCATTCAAGGCGGGTGACAAGATCGAGACGACCTTCTCTGAGGCTGTCGTGGCCGAGCTGAAGCTCCAGCGCGACAAGAAGGCGGAGATCACGAAGGGGCTCCCTTCGCTGCCCGAAGCCATGTCGGTCTCCGAGGGTAAGCCTCAGAACCTGCGAGTTCATTTGCGTGGCAGCCACACAACGCTCGGCTCCGAGGTCAAACGCCGAATGCCGCATGTGATGGCGCGAGGCGATGAACCGGAAATCACCGAAAACGTAAGTGGGCGGCTGCAGCTGGCCGAGTGGCTCACACGTCCCGATCACCCGCTCACCTCGCGGGTGCTGGTCAACCGCGTCTGGCAGGCTCACTTCGGCGATGGGCTTGTCCGTTCGCCCGACAACTTCGGCAAGCTGGGAGAAGCACCGACACATCCGGAGCTGCTCGACTGGCTGGCAACGAATTTCGTTCAGAACGGCTGGTCGATCAAGGCCCTGCACCGCTTGATTCTCAATTCCGCTGTCTGGCAGCAATCGACCCACTGGAATGCAGCCGCAGAGGAGGTCGACCCAGAGAATCGTCTTCTGTGGCGAATGAATCGCAGGCGGCTGGAAGCGGAAGCGATCCGCGATTCACTGCTCGCCATCGGAGGGGATCTGGATCCCACGATCGGTGGTACTTTGCTGCCGACCGCGAACCGGGCTTACGTGACCAGTACCGCGAACATCAATCTCGAGGTCTACAACTCACCCCGCCGGACGATCTATCTACCAATCGTGCGGAGTGCGATCTTCGACTACCTGACCGCGTTCGACTTCGGTGACCCCAGTGCGATGAGTGGCCAGCGCGACCGAACCACGGTCGCACCACAGGCCCTGTTCCTGATGAACAGCAACCTCGTCTCGCGAGAGTCGGAGTCGCTCTCTCGCACGCTCCTGGCACAGTCAGGCGATGATGCTGGTCGGATCGCTACGGCATTTGAACGGTTCTACTCTCGCCCCCCCGAAGCGAGTGAAGTGGCATCGTCCCTGGAGTTTATTTCCGGCTATGAGAAGCAGCTGAGTGATCGCGGCACAGCGCCCGATCAGTTGCGTCCATTGGCATGGAAAGCATTCTGCCGGGCTCTGATGTCGACGAACGAGTTTCTCTACGTGAATTGATGGAAGGCGTATGCCGCTGATCGACTCAATGGTGTACACGCGGAGTTGAAACATGAATCCCCAACACTGGATGACCATGGCCAATGGCTCGCAGCTCAGCCGCCGCACGATG
>CANJZR010000612.1 GCA_947479075.1 Planctomycetaceae bacterium | reverse complement strand
TACGTCGGAACCGAGCATCTCCTGCTGGGCCTGCTGCGTGAGCAGGAAGGCGTGGCCGCTCAGGTGCTGATGAACCTGGGACTCAAACTCGAAGACGTTCGCGAAGAAGTGCTGAACCTGCTGGGGCATGGTACCGAGCAAGGCGAGACCAGCGAGCGTGGCGGCAAGGCCGGCGAAGCGGGCGGAAAAACGGGCGAAGGTGCCGCAGGTGGCAAGGGTAGCCGAAGCCGGACCCCTGCCCTCGACAGCTTTGGCCGCGACCTGACCGAACTGGCCAAGCAGACCAAGCTCGATCCTGTGATCGGACGCGAGAACGAAATCGAACGCATCATGCAGGTCCTCTGCCGTCGGCAGAAGAACAACCCGGTCCTGCTGGGTGAGGCCGGTGTTGGTAAGACTGCCATCGTCGAAGGTCTGGCTCAGATGATTGTCGATGGGGCTGTTCCAGAGCCTCTGCGTGACAAACGAATCGTCGTACTCGATCTGGCGATGATGGTTGCCGGTACCAAGTACCGCGGTCAGTTCGAAGAACGCATCAAGGCGGTCATGAACGAAGTCCGCCGGGCTCGGAACGTGATCCTCTTCATCGACGAACTGCACACCCTCGTGGGAGCCGGTGGCGCGGAAGGGGCGATCGATGCCTCGAACGTGCTGAAGCCCGCTCTGAGCCGTGGCGAACTGCAGTGCATCGGTGCCACGACTCTCGACGAGTACCGCAAGTACATCGAGAAGGACAGCGCCCTGGAACGCCGGTTCCAGATGGTGATGGTCGATCCTCCGTCCAAGTCGCAGGCTGTCGAGATCCTGAAGGGACTCAAGGACCGCTACGAGACTCACCACCGCGTGCAGTACACCGACGACGCTCTCGAGAAGGCTGTCGAACTGTCGTCCCGGTATATCTCGGGCCGCTGTCTGCCTGACAAGGCCATCGATGTCATCGACGAAGCGGGCGCTCGTGTCCGCCTGAAATCGATGGTCCGTCCGCCGGATCTCAAGGACCTCGATGGTGACATTGAGCGTATGAACGCTCAGAAGGAAGAAGCGGTCGCCAACCAGGACTTTGAAAAAGCGGCGTCTCTCCGCGATCAGGCCGACAAGCTGAAGAAGAAGAAGGAGACGATCACCCGCGAATGGCGTCAGAAGTCCAAGGAATCGGATGGCGTCGTCGATGCGGAAATCATTTCGGAAGTCATCTCGAAGATGACGGGGGTGCCACTCACCCGACTGTCGAGCGAAGACACAGTGCGTCTGCTCGCCATGGAAGGTGAACTGCACAAGCGGGTCGTCTCCCAGGACGAAGGGATCAAGCTCGTCTGCAAGGCTGTCCGTCGCAGCCGCAGCGGACTGAAGGACCCCAAGCGTCCAATGGCGACGTTCCTCTTCTCCGGCCCGACCGGGGTCGGTAAGACGCTGCTCGCCAAGACGCTCGCTGAGTTCATGTTCGGTGACGAGGATGCCCTCGTGCAGATCGACATGAGCGAATACCAGGAACGCCACAACATCAGCCGCCTCATCGGAGCTCCTCCAGGCTTCGTCGGCTTTGAAGAAGGCGGCCAGCTGACCGAGCGTATTCGTCGTCGTCCCTACGCGGTGGTCCTGCTCGACGAAATCGAGAAGGCTCACCCCGACGTTTACAACATGCTGCTGCAGATCATGGAAGAAGGCCATTTGACCGACAGCTTCGGTCGCAAGGTCGACTTTAAAAACACGATCCTCATCATGACGACGAACGTTGGAGCCAAAGCGATTGCTGCGCCGGCCTTCGGTTTCAGCAACACCGACACGGCCAAGCAGCATGACGACATGAAGAAGAACGTGATGGCCGAAGTGAGCCGGGTCTTCAAGCCTGAATTCATCGGTCGTCTCGACGAGATCGTCGTCTTCAACAAGCTGACCGACGAGAACATGCAGCAGATCGTCGAGATCGAACTGGGCAAGGTCCGCGAACGCCTCCGCGATCGTGGTCTGCACCTGACGATCACTCACGAAGCGAAGCAGCTGATCATTCTGAAGGCTCGCGGCGGCGACGATCGCGAAGCTTCCGATTATGGTGCCCGCCCGTTGCGTCGTGCCGTCGAACAGTTCATTGAAGACCCGCTCTCCGAAGAATTGCTCAAGGGCGTCTTCAACGGCAAGAACCAGATCACCGTCAAGACGCGGGAAGTCGGCGACGACAAGCAGCTGGACTTCGAAGGGACGGTCGGTGATGAAGCGGCGGCTGAAGCCCAGGAACTGGTCTCGGCCGGTGCCACATCCTCAGCGTCCTAGCAAACGATGACAGCTCGGATAGAACTCCTCAGCCCTCGGCGATTCGTCGGGGGTTGAGCGTTTCCGGGGTGTGCAAAGTGCACGTGCCCAGCCAGCCGATGCAGCCCCAATCGGTCGAACAACGCAAAGTGAATTGACCAGGGGATGAGCAGCCTCTGGTCAGCGATTGAACGACCATCGCCAGTCGTACTGGCCATTGCAGAAGAGCCCCTCTCATGCGAACCCTGTTACTCCTGACCGCCTCAAACATCTTCATGACGCTCGCCTGGTACGGACATCTCAAGTTCAAGAGCAGTCCCCTGTGGGTGGCGATCCTCGCCAGCTGGGGAATCGCCTTCTTCGAGTACTGTTTCCAGGTTCCTGCCAACCGCTGGGGATTCGGACAGTTCTCTGCCGCTCAGCTGAAGATCATGCAGGAAGCCATCACGCTGGTCGTGTTTGGTGTGTTCTCGGTCTTATTCCTGAAGGAGAAGCTGCGCTGGAACGAGCTGGCGGGGTTCGTGCTGATTCTGGCCGCCGTCACGGTTGTCTTTGGCTTCAAAGAATCGAAGGCCGAGGAAACGCCCTCCGAGCAGCAGACCATCACGAACAGTCCTCCATCTTCGTCAGCAGGGGAATCGAAGGAGTCATTCGGGGTACCTGCCCGGTCGCAGCGTCTACCTGAGTAACGACAACATTTGAGATGAAGAACCTCCGACTACTTCTGGCTTACGATGGAACTGACTTTGCCGGGTGGCAGGCCCAGGCGGGTCGCTTCCGTACGGTTCAGGGGGTCCTCGAAGAGGCTATCGAGAAGCTG
>CANJZR010000611.1 GCA_947479075.1 Planctomycetaceae bacterium | reverse complement strand
TCGGCTGAGGCTCGTCATCAGTTCGGCTTTCGCAGCCCGGAATGCTCCGTGGTCTTGCATGCTGGCAGAGCGATCGATGACGTAGACGAACGTCTTTCCGGCGTCATTCACCCCGAAGAGCGATGTCTGGCCGACGCCCTTCCCCTGGCCGCCGCCTCCGCCTCGCGAGCCAGGGGTACCATTGCCCGTGGTCGTACTCTTATTCGTGGAGTGAGCCGGAGTTCCACCGACACCGCTCAGCGGTGGAGGTCCCGTTCCCAGAACCGGTGGAGCTGTGCCGAGTTGCGGCAGGCTCAGAGGAACCGGGGGGGACTCGGAGATCGACGGGGGGGCAACATCAGGAGTCGTCGGGGCCTGCTGCGGCTGGCTGGAGTCGACTTCCGCGAGCCCCGGTTCACCTGGCCCGGCTGAGGGAGCACTGTTCGCATCCTCACGGGCTCGCAGGCCGATCTCTCGAAATCCGGTGCCGTCCTCGCCGCTGTAATCTCCGCGACAGCTAGGAAGCTGAGTTACCGAAACCAAGGTCACCAGCATCAGACCGTGAAACACCAGCGAGAGCACCCATCCCGGGACCACACCCCGCACGACCGTTCCCCGCAACCAGTCGCGGATGGGGGCCTGAAGAGCAGTTCGTGGGGAAGGATGCGCCATAGCAACAGACTACCCGCAGCGAATTTTCGCGGTCAATGGGAGTTGGGGGGAGAAAGCTATCAGCTATCAGCTATCAGCAGACAGTGAGAGTGAAAACACGGGGTTCAGGGAGTAGGAGCGGCCAGCAGGATAGAGGTCCCCCGCTCGGTTGGCAGTTTCTGCCGGGATCGGGACAATCGTTTGATTCCCCGTAGCAATATGGAACGAAGGTTTCGCAGATGAAGAACTGGCTATCTCGCATGTTGGCACCTGACTCGTTCGGGAGGGCGAAGCTCCTGCTGAGCCGCGGAGTCAACTGGGTGCCCTCACTGGGATTCGGCTCGGCGGGAGCCTCGCCCTCCCGGGATGCCCTCGCGGGGCTCGTCTTCATTCTCTGTTTCATGGCCTCGATTCGCGCGGCTGAACCGGTGTCGCCGCTGACGCCAGCCCAGGCAATCCAAGCGATGCGGCTTGATCCCGCGCTGTCGATTGAATTGGTGGCCAGCGAGCCGATGGTCCAGGACCCGGTTGCGGTCTGCTGGGACGCCCACGGAGCGATGTACGTCGCGGAAATGGGAGACTACCCCGCTTTACCAACGGGAGGGCGGATTAAGCGACTCGTCGACTCCGATGGTGATGGACGGATGGACAAGGTCACGACATTCCTGGCTGAGATCGCCTACCCCACCAGCGTGTTGCCCTATCGCGATGGCATCCTGGTCACAGCTGCCCCGGACATCATCTGGATCAAAGACACGGATGGGGATGGCATCGCCGATCAGCGCCAGGTTCTGCTCACTGGCTTTCGTGAGGGGAATCAGCAGCTGCGAGTGAATGGGCTGGTTCGCGGGCTGGATGGCTGGATCTACGGGGCCAATGGTCGCAGCGACGGTGACATCGGGTTCACGGGCGAGGACGGCAAGCTGGCCGGGACACCAGTCTCGATTCGCAGTACTGACTTCCGCATTCAGCCGGATGACCGCATTGTCGAGACCGCGGGCGGATTCACACAGTACGGCCAGAGCTTCGATGACTTCGGTCAACGGTTCATCTCCTGGAACACCGTCCATATCCGGCATGTGGTCATGGAGCAGAGATACCTCGCACGGAATCCCAACGCTCCAGTCACAGCCACCGCTCAAGAGTTATCCGACGCCGGATCGACGCCGCGCGTCTTCCCGATCAGTGAAACGACTAAACGCTTCAACGCGGAGACTCCGGGGTTCTTCAACGCCAGCTGTGGGTTGACGATCTTTCGGGGCGACGGACTGGGTGACCAGTATCGAGGCCAGGCGTTCGCGTGTGAGCCGTTGTCGAATCTCGTTCACCGCGATGTGCTGCACTCCGAGGGAGCATCCTTCATCGCCAGTCGGGCCGCTGAGGAACAGGAGCGCGAGTTTCTGGCGTCGACCGACACCTGGTTCCGCCCCGTGAATCTGGCGACCGGTCCGGATGGAGACCTGTATGTCGTCGACTTCTATCGTCGCTGGGTCGAGCACCCACAGTGGGTCGCCAACGAAGAGGCCCGCAAGTCGGTCGACTGGTCGGAAGGCAAAGAGTTCGGACGGATTTATCGCATTGTGAGGAAAGCCCAGCCGCGAATCTACCGGCCTCACCCAAGCCGTCTGGCGCAGATCGATTCCCGCCAACTCGTTGAGTTACTCGCTCATCCCAACGCCTGGCAGCGGGAGACCGCTCAGCGTCTCCTGGTTGAGCGTCGGGCGACCGGGCTCGACGATGAGCTGATCAAACTTGCGAACACCTCGCCGCTTCCGCAGGGACGTGTCCACGCACTGGCGACGTTGCGAGAGCTGAAGGGATTGACCTCGCCTAGCCTGCTGGCTGCCTTGCGAGATCCCTCTCCAGAGGTTCGTCGACTGGCAGTTCAGTTCTCTGAGCCGCAGCTCGATCGCCAGACGGCCGACAACCAGGCCATCGTCGAAGCGGTCGAAGCCTTGGCGGAGGATGAGAACGCCCAGGTGCGGTTTCAGGTCGCCTGCTCATTGTCGTACCTCGATTCTTCCGACGGAGCCGCCGTTCCACTGGCCAAACTCTTCGCCAAAGACGGCAACGATCCATGGATGAGGCAGGCCCTCTTCGTCTCAATACGAGGTCAGGCCCCGGCACTCGTTCGCGAACTGGCGATGAAGCAGTCGCTGGCGGTGGCCAAGCTTTCGATCGACCAGTTTCAATGGCTGGTGCAGGTCATCGCGTCGGAGGCCGCGGGGAATACCGAAGAGTGGAGTGGGGTGCGAGAGGCGTTTGCCAAGATGGACCAGTCTTCGTGGTTACGATTGCTGGCCTTGGGCCTGGCAAAAGCTCAATCGGCAGAACCGTGGTTCGCTGAGGCAGTCGCTTCGGCCAATTCCATTGCACTCGACCTGGCCGCACCCATGAACGACCGGCTCGTCGCCATCGGATTACTGAAGTACCTCGC
>CANJZR010000610.1 GCA_947479075.1 Planctomycetaceae bacterium | reverse complement strand
GAACCAGCGGCAACGCCACGATCGTTAACGCCACGGCTCTCGCTCTGGCGGGCACGGTCAACGGTAACCTCAACGCCACAGCCACCACCGGCAACCTCTCCGACAGCAACACGCTGACCGTGACCGGAACCAGCAGCTTCACGACGTCAGAAGCCGACGCCGACATTGATCTCGGAACTCTCGCGTCCACCGGGGCGGTCACACTCAACACCAACGGAACCAGCGGCAACGCCACGATCGTTAACGCCACGGCTCTCGCTCTGGCGGGCACCATCAACGGTAACCTCAACGCCACAGCCACCACCGGTAACCTCACCGACAGCAACACCCTGACCGTCACCGGAACGAGTAGCTTCACCACTTCAGAAGCCAACGCGGACATTGACCTCGGCACTCTCGCATCGACCGGGGCCGTCACGCTCAACACCGCGGGAACCAACGGCAACGCCACGATCGTTAACGCCACGGCCCTCGCTCTGTCAGGCACGGTCAACGGCAACCTCAACGCCACGGCCACCACCGGCAACCTCTCCGACAGCAACACGCTGACCGTCACCGGAACCAGCAGCTTCACCGCCGCAGAAGCCAATGCGGACATCAACCTCGACACCCTCGCAGCCACCGGGGCGGTCACCCTCAACACTGCGGGAACCAGCGGCAACGCCTCGATCGTCAATGCCACAGCCCTCGCTCTGGCTGGCACCGTCCACGGCAACCTCAACGCCACGGCCACCACGGGGAACCTCTCCGACAGCAACACGCTGACCGTCACCGGAACGAGTAGCTTCACCACATCAGAAGCCGATGCGGACATCGACCTCGGCACTCTCGCGTCGACCGGAGCGGTCACGCTCAACACCACCGGGACCAGCGGTAACGCCACGATCGTCAACGCCACAGCCCTCGCTCTGGCGGGCACCGTCCACGGTAACCTCAACGCCACCGCCACCACCGGCAACCTCACCGACAGCAACTCCCTGACCGTGACCGGCACCAGCGATTTGACTGCGGCCGATGACATTATCCTGAATGAAGTGGCCAACGACTTCATGGGATCAGTGACCGCGAGCGGAGTGAACGTCTTCCTGACCGATGCGAATCAGATCCTGCTGGCGCAGGTCACCGCGTCCTCGCTCAAAGTTGATTCCGGAGCCAGAATCACCATCGGCACAGGAGCCGGAGAAGACCTGAATGTCACTGGAGCGGTCACTCTGGACGCCGCATCCGAGGGTGTCACGGAAGCGGCCGGGTCGATCGTTTCGGCCAGTCAGCTGGAGTTACTGGGAACCGGTGACTTTGCTCTCAACGAGGCGAATGCAGTCTCGACACTGGCAGCCAACATCGATGGTCCACTGAGCCTGGTGAATGCTCAGTCGTTGACGATCGGAACCGTCAACACGACCAAAGGCCTGACGACCGCAAACGACGATGTAAAACTGGACGTGACCGGCGACCTCGTGATCGGGACCGTGGGCGATCTGGGAGCCAATGATGTGTCCCTCGGGACCGGCAATCTGACGCTGGCTGTTACGGGTAGTTTGTCTGAGACCACAGGAAACACCATCGCCGCGCAAGGTTTGCAAGTCATCGGTGGCAGCGGGGCGGTCAATCTGGACGAGGCCAATGCGGTCATGACATTTGCGGCCGATCGGACGGGGACCATCAGTTTCCGCGATGTCGACGCTCTGACAATCGGGTCAGTGACCGACACCGCAATGACGCCCAATACGACGACCGAAGGCATCACCACGACCGGCTTCGACACCCAGATCACGACGGGCGGCCCGCTGACGATCAACTCGGCAATTGACCTGGGCGCTGCCGGGAATCTGACCCTCAACGTCACCGGAACCATCCAGCAGAATTCGAGCGGAACGATCACAGCCGCTGGGCTGGCTCTCACGGGCAGTGACAACACCACGGGTGTCAGTCTCGACGCTGCCAACGATGTCGACACATTGGCTTCGGACTACCAGGGAGCAATCCACTTCGTCGATGTCGACGACCTAACGATCGGCCAGATTACCGACACAGCTCTAAGCGGTAGCCCAGCCATCACAGGTATCAGCAGCACAGCATCTGGATTTGATGTCAGCCTCGAAACCCAGGGCAACCTGCTGATCGACGAGGATGTGAATCTGGGAACGAACGGCAACCTGACTCTCGACGTGACCGGCACAGTCAATCAGAACTCGGGCGACACTGTCACCGCGAATGGACTACAGCTGCTCGGTCAGGGACAGGTTCAGCTGGATGAATCCGGCAACAGTGTCAAAGTCCTCGCCGCCAATCACCAGGGAACGATCAGCTATCGGAACTCAAATTCATTGACGATCGGCACCGTGTCCGACTCCACCACCGGTAGCAGCACGAGTGGCATCACAAATGATGCCGACGTGACGGTAACAGCCGATGGCGACATCGACGTTGATCAGGCCATCGATGCCACCGGACAGGATCTGTTACTCGACGCCACGGGAACAATCACTCAAACCGCAACTGGCACCATCACTTCCGCGGGACTCGGCATCAAAGCTGATGGGGGTGCCACTCTCGACCAGGCAAACGACGTGGACACGCTCGCCGCCGACACAAGTGGCAGCCTGACATTCCAAGACACCGACGGCCTGACGATTGGCTCTGTCACCGAGAGTGCATCTTCCACCCCCACCACGCTCAACGGCATCGTCACGAGCAATGACGATGTGACCATTTCGACCGCCAGTGGTGACCTAACTCTGATGCAGGTGATCAACACTGGCACGGGCAACGTGTCTCTCGAAACGACCACCGGCAGCATCGTCGATGGCAATGACGGCCAGACATTGATCACTGCCAAGGATCTGTCACTCGTCGCGAAGACGAACATCGGGGATATCACCGACTTCGCGGCCGGGACCGGAAACGCAATCGATGTCACCCTGTCAGGACAGCTGAAGAAGGCGAGCGTCAGCGATGCGGGCGGCGAGATCTTCCTGAACGCTCAAGGAGATTTGATGGCAGCCGCCAGCTCCATCAATGTGGGGGGCGCCAACGTTGCCTCCGCAATTCTGCGAGCGACCGGCGGCAACATT
>CANJZR010000609.1 GCA_947479075.1 Planctomycetaceae bacterium | reverse complement strand
GTCAAGTCCACGGACGCCCACACCGTCCAGCTGGGGACCAATCTTCTGGCCTTCGCCTCGCAGTTGATGGCATACGGCGCAGTTCTTCTTAAAGAGTTCCTGCCCGTGTTTGGCGTCGCCACCATTTGCGACGAAATCGGCTTTGCGTGTTTTGATCAGCTTGCCAATCGCTTCGTCCTCCGAAGGAAGGTTCTTCGTCAGCTCTTCGATGGCTGTATTCAATTCAGCACTCTTGAGAGCGGCTAACCGTTGTGCCACCTCTGGCTGTCGCAAGAGCTGGGCCGGAAGGATGCCCTTACGGACACAGCTGACAACGAGGTTGGCTCCATCTGGCAGTTGAGACAACTGGGCTGACAGAGTGGCTTGTGAACTGGTAGGAACACCACGCAGAACGACTTCCAGGTCTTCGGCGAAATGCGCTCGATCACCGGCTGCCAGCGAGGTGAAGATCCGCTCGCGGCGATCGGAACTCCACAGGCTGCTGGCCGCCGAGGATGCCAGGATCGACACACGCGGATCTGGCTCGGTTGCCGCCAGTGCGACAGCTGCGCGGGTTCGCGTGGACAGAGTTGCTGAAGTATCCTGGATGACGGCATTCAGTAACTCGGTGGCCGACGTGATGTGGTAGCGTCGAATCAGCTGGGCAATCGCCGAGAAGGAATTCTTCGACTCCCGAGGATTGAGTTCGGCCAGCGAGAACCGCCCCACGGCCATCCACGCATACCCACCACGATCGTCGCCATCAATCAGCTCGATGTAACCTCTGCGGCCTTTCAGGTCGCTGAGATTCCATTCGACTTTCTGGGCCAGGTCATTGCGGGGAGGCAGCGTTTCTCGCAGCACTTCGTTCGTGGCGGCATCTCGCAGCAGCACCCGATTATTGGGAGGAGCAGGGCGGCTCGGATCATCGTTGTGGCCCGCGATGAAGAAGCTGAAGGTGTCCGGAAGGTCGAACGCGTCCGACTGGAGGATACCGGTCTTCTGTTCACCGCGAACGAGCGAGCTGAAGTAAGAGCCATTCTGGCCATCGGCGGAGTCGCGGACCTGAGACACGAACACATCTTCCGCATCGAGCATGACGCCGCCAAGTGGTCGACTCAGCCAGCCCAATTGGCCACTGGGGAGAGCTTTGAGAACGCTGAGGCAGACTTCGCTGACCCAGTCCCGCATCGCTTGAGGCGGCTCGATCGATCGAGCCCGTAGACCATCATCGATGGCAATCAACTCAGTCAATGCGCCAGCAGGCGACTGCTGTGAACTGGCTCGTCGCTGGGCAATCCAGTCCCCCAACTTTGCCGCATCGAGTCTTTGGGCGACGAACGTCGCGATCCGCAGGCGATCGCTTTCATTGGCCGTTTGAGCCACATTGCTCTTCACCAGCAGTTCCGCCCCTGCGTCGGTGGCTGTGGCCAGAATGATCGGCAGTAACTCAGCCGGGTGGTCTTTTACGAGGTCGGCGACAGCCTGGCTGTTCGTGCAATCGGCATTCTTGAGGTGGTCTCGGATCGCCATGCGGGCCACATGAACCAGGTGGGTGTCCTGCGGCTCCGCCGTCTGCCAGGCCTTCCAGAGTGCTTCGATCTGGCTCGGTTGTGGGTGGCGTCCCATTGCATCCGCTGTCGCGCGGCGAACCATGGCGTTGGAGTCAGCGATCAGCTTCATCGCTGTCTGCGAGTCCTCGGCGGTCCATTCGGGACGGTCCGCCAGGCAACGAGCCAGGTGTGTGCGGACGACCGGTGATGCATCATCAGCCAGGCCCGTGCGGATTTCCTGCGACAGCTTGCCCAGACGGTTCAGCACCCACATTCCCATGGCTCGACGATCCGCGGAGTCGGAAGTGAGCACCGCCTCTTCAACGGGAGTCGCAGCCTTGTCGCCAAAACGGTCGATGATCTCGTTGGTCGCCTGTGCCCGGTTGTAAATGTTCGGGCTGCCGAGGGTGTCGACCAACTGGTCCACGGTCATCGTGTGGAGGTTTACTGGTTGGAGAGGTGTCGATCCCGCGCCGCTGGCGACGATCCGCCAGACGCGTCCCTTCTCACGGTCGCGACGGGGGTGGGCCAGTGGTACTTCGTAGTGACCGATGACCGCGTTGTAGAAGTCGGCGACGTACAGCGCCCCATCGGGCCCCAGCTTCACATCGACAGGGCGGAACCAGCCATCGTCGCAAGTCACAAAGTCGGGCTGGGAATCCACCATCAGCGTCGAGCCATGCTGGATGAGTTTATCGCGATGCACCTGGCCATTCACCGGGTTACACAGGTACAGGCACTCCTGAAACTCCTTGGGGAACTGAAGAGCCTGGTACCACGCTGCGCCGCAGATGCCGGTCGAGCCGTGGCTGTGATTGATCATGTCGGGGCCGAAGCCCATGCCGTCGTTCGGCTTCCCAAAGCTGGAGTAGTAGGCCCCGCGCAGCAAGAGCGTCAGCGGCATGGAGTGGCAGTCCGCTGTGAAGGCGTTGCCCCAGTGGTCGAAGCACAGACCGAACGGATTGACTTGCCCCCAGGTGAACTGCTCGATGGCAGAACCATCAACGCGGAAGCGGTAGGTGTTCCCGGAGTTGAGTGTCAGCGACTGGCCATTCTTCCCCTTGATATGTGACGTGTTGCGGAACCCGTGGCACGCATAGACCCAGCCATCGGCCCAGCGGGTAAAGGCATTCGTCATGCCGTGCGTGTCGACGTTCCCATACTTGCCGTAGAGGACCTCCTGGTCATCCGCTTTTCCGTCACCATCCCGGTCGTAATATCGAACCATGTTGGGAATGCTGTAGACGATCGCGCCGTCGTTCAGCGGAAGCTGTCCGATCGGGATGTTCAAGCCACCGACAAATGTGGTGACTTTGGTCGGGCGACCATCGGGACCGATGCCCTCGACCACGGTGACCCGGTCCTGGGGCTTGAGGGAGCTGGGGCCGGAGAACTTCTCCTCGCGGGGCTCAACGCCATCACCTTCAACGGGGTAGGGGTACTCGACTGAACTGGTGATCCACAGCCGACCGCTGGAATCGAAGTTCAGATTCATCGGCTGACCGATGTTTGGTTCTGAAACAATCAGCTGGATCTCGAACCCG
>CANJZR010000608.1 GCA_947479075.1 Planctomycetaceae bacterium | reverse complement strand
CACCCACACGGTGACTGTACAGCACGGGTCAACGTTGTGGGACGTTGGTCCGTGCCTTTTGTGTTTCTAGGTAGAGTCTTTCTGGAAAAGCGGGAGCGGCCTGATGATTGCTCGACTCGCAAGCAGTTTGGCGAAGCGAGAGTGGACATCAGCCAGTCGAATCCCCCGAGCTTTTCAGCCAACCCGTTCCTCTGAAAGTGCATCCATGTCGTCCAGGCGGCAACGCACCATTGCCCGTCCCGTTCTCATCGAGGGATTCGGTCTCTTTGGCGGAGCGGACGTTCGCATGTCGCTGCTGCCCGCCGAACCACATACCGGGCTGGTCTTCGAACGCGTCGACCTTCCAGGGCGTCCTTCGATTCCCGCTCGGATCGAGTATCTCGTCACTCAGCCGCGCCGTACCGTGCTGCAGAAGGGTTCCGCCCGGGTCGAGATGGTCGAACATGTTCTGGCCGCGCTGGCCGGGATGTGGATTGACAACTGCCGCATCCAGCTCGATGCCCTCGAACCACCGATCGGTGATGGATCATCGCTGGAGGCCGTCGAGGCAATTCTGCATGCCGGAGTCGCCGAACAGGCCGCACTCAAGGTCCAAGTGCCCGTCTCTGCCAGCCTGGTGGCGACCTCCCCCAACGAACGCGGATCGATTCAAGCCGAACCCGCCAGCAACTGGACCATTCGCTACGACCTCGACTACGGCGACACAGTCATTCGCCCCCAGTCGTTTACAGCGACGATCACCCCGGAAGAGTTTGTCCGCGAGATCGCTTTCGCCCGGACCTTCGTCCTGGAATCGGAAGTCGCCATGCTGAAGGCCCGGGGATTCGGCCAGCGGGCCACTCCGCAGAATCTGCTGGTGTTTGGACAGAACGGCATCGTCGAGAATCGCATGCGGGCTGCCGACGAGTGTGCCCGGCACAAGCTACTCGACTGTATCGGGGACTTCGCACTGTGTGGCGGCAGCCCGGTCGGTCACTTCCATGCCATACAGTCGGGACACCACCTGAATCATGGCATCGTTGAGCAAATGCTGCAAAAACGCCCCTCTCAACGTCGAACCGCCTGATGGTTCGCAACGGCCTCAATCCCACATGCGGGCCATCCATTCCGCATGTTTTTCGGCACGAACTTCTCGACAAGCTGGGTGAGCTTGGGAGTATGTTCCGAGAAATCCGAAGTTATGGTTGGGGAAGAGGTTGACGATGACCGATGAAATATCATATTCCTCTCCTCTTCGGTCGGTAGTCACTGCCACAGTTGCAGTCTTCCGATGAGCCCCCACAGACAAGGACGTCTGGATGGCAACTTACATCTCCCCGCTCGCCTACGTTGATCCTCGCGCCCAGTTAGGCGAAGAGGTCTTTATTGGACCGTTTTGTTATGTCGGTCCGCATGTCACTCTGGGAGCACACTCCCGTCTGGACAGCCACGTCACGATCACGGGCTGGACGACGATCGGTGAACGCAACCACTTCTGGCCCAACAGCGTCATCGGCGCGGAGCCACAGGACAAAGGCTACGACGGGAGCGTTCCCACACAAGTCCAGATCGGTGACGACAATCAATTCCGCGAAGGAGTGACCGTCAACCGCGGAGCGATGAAAGAAGATGGCGTCACACGCATCGATCACCGCAATATCTTCCTGTCCAATGCCCATGTGGGTCATAACTGCCATGTCTTCTCCGACACGATGATCGTGAACGGAACGCTGCTGGCGGGTCATGTCCATGTTCACGACAAGGCCATCATTTCGGGGAACGTGGCCGTCCATCAGTTCGCCACGGTGGGGAAGCTGGCCTTTGTTGGTGGTTGTGCCCGCGTGGTCGTCGATGTCCCTCCCTTCATGATGTACGAAGGCACGGATAACCCGGGTGTCCGAACACTGAATTCGGTCGGCATGCAGCGAGCTGGCATCGGCCCCGCATCGATCGCAGCTCTCAAGCAGGCCTACAAGCTGATGTACCGCGAACACAAGCCGCTTCACGAGGTCAAAGCGATCCTGGGTGGCGAGAACAGCGAATCGATTCCCATGGAATTGGGAGAGCTGTTCAGCTTCCTGGATCAACAGCGTCTGGGACGGATGGGTCGCGGACGCGAAGTGGTCCGCAGCCAGCCTTTCCAGCTCGCTCCACTCAAAAATCGGGCCGCCTGAAGTCCTCATTCCGCGCCGGATCCAGGCGTCTGGGGAACTCTCGTGGTCGACACTCATGAATCGACGCCCCAGCGGCGTCTCTGGATCTGTGCAGAGAGTGAACATTCATGGACCGCTTGAAACTCGGTGTTGTCGGTGTCGGTGCACTTGGTCGTCATCATGCCCGCATCCTGGCGTCGTTTCCCGATGTCGAGTTAGTCGCGGTCGCGGAGCCGAACGAAGCACAGGGCCGATCGGTCGCCGAGTCCTGCCGTTGTGAATGGGTGCCAGACTTCCATGATCTGCTGGACAAAGTCGATGCCGCCTCGATCGTGGTCCCGACCTTCCTGCACCGCAAAGTCGCTCTCGAATTCCTGAACCGAGGCATTCCAATCCTCGTCGAGAAACCACTCGCCAGTACGATTGCCGATGCCCGGGCCATGGTCGATGCCGCGAAGGCCCACAATGTTCCGCTCCAGGTCGGACATATCGAACGCTTTAACCCCGCCTTCCAGGCTCTCGCCTCACGCGTTACGGCTCCCAAGTACATCCGCGCGGAGCGATTCAGTAACTATGCATTCCGCTCGACGGACATCGGCGTGATTCACGACCTGATGATCCATGACATCGAACTCACGCAATCACTGGCCCAGTCCGATTTCGTCTCGGTCGAGGCATTTGGCGTCTCGCTGGTCGGTGGCCATGAAGACGCGGTTCAGGCTCGCGTGCGGTTCGCTAACGGCTGCATTGCCGACCTCTCCGCCAATCGAGTCTGGCCGTCAGCCACACGAACCATTCAAGTCTGGTCGGCCAACGGGTGCGTGACAGCTGACCTGCATACCCGCACATTGACAGCCCACTCCGCGGGGCCCGACCTCCTCGCTGGACAGCTGCCGTACGACCTGGGCCGTCAGCCCGGTGCCGATATCAACCAACTGAAGTCCGAGATGTTTACCCGGT
>CANJZR010000607.1 GCA_947479075.1 Planctomycetaceae bacterium | reverse complement strand
TCAGTGGAGACCTCAAGCTGTTCCTGACGCTGATCTCATCTGTGGGCTTTTTGATAGCCGTACTCAGTATCCTGAACACGATGCTGATGAGCGTCGTGGAACGCATCGGAGAGTTCGGGATCCTGAGAGCCAATGGCTGGACCCGCGGGGAGGTCATGCGGCTCGTGATCTCCGAGAGTGCCGTGATCGGGCTGTCGGGCGGTTTTATCGGGGTCCTGATCGGCCAGATCGCGTCATTGATCGCCAATCATTTCTGGCCCGACAAGCTGGCCTTGCATGTCTCTCTCGGACTGGCCGTCTTTGGCTTTCTGACCAGCACCCTGCTGGGAATCCTGGGTGGACTCTACCCGGCATGGAAAGCCGCGAGTCTCTCCCCCATGGACGCGATCCGCCGCGCCTGATCATCAAGCCTTGGCGAGCGACGGGAAGCCATCATGTTCCACTACTGCTGTTTCCCCTTCGTTAACATCATGAAGGCTGTTTCCAGATTCAGTTCCTCCTCGCGGAAGAGCTTGAGCTTGAAGCCGCTTTCGATCAGTGCCGAGGGAATCGAGCTGTAGTCCTCCACACCCTTTTTCAGGGTGACATCGATCCGGGTACCGACCATCTCCACATTCGCCACATCCGACATCTGACCAATCAGAGCTGCGGCCTTTTCGTGGTTGGTCGTCACTTCGATCTGCAGGATGATCGCCTCTCGCGACTTCTTCATCACGTCAGCCACGTAGTCGTCCACCAGCATGATTCCCTTTTCGATCATGCCGACGCGGGTACAGACATCGGCCAGTTCAGGCAGGATGTGGCTCGACACGATCACCGTCTTTTTCATGTCGCCCAGCCGCTTAAGCAGCTGACGCATTTCGATGCGGGCACGCGGGTCGAGACCTCCGGCCGGCTCGTCGAGCAGCAGGACCTGGGGATCATGCAGCAGCGTCCGCGCGAGCCCCACGCGCTGGGTCTGGCCCAACGACAGCTGGTTGACCATGGCGTCCCGTTTGAAGCTCATGTCGACGAGTTCGAGCTTCTCTTCGCAGATCTTGCGACGGGCTGGTCCGTTAATGCGATAGGTCGCCGCGAAGAATTCGAGGTACTCGATGATCGTCATGTCGTCATACACACCGAACCGGTCGGGCATGTATCCGACCAGACGGCGAATCTCCTGCGGGTCGGTGTAGATCGACTTCCCACAGACGTAGCACTCTCCGTAATCGGGATTCAGCAGCGTCGCGATCATGCGCATCGTGGTCGTTTTGCCCGATCCGTTGGGGCCGATGAACCCAAACACATCCCCTTCCTTGAGGCTGATCGTAATCTCGTTGGCTGCGACAAGATTGCCATAGCGCTTGGTGAGTTTCTTAGTCTCGATCACGGGGAAGGCTCACAGAATGCAAAGGACAGAATGAAGACCAGCACACGCAGAAATGAAGTCCGCAGATCAGGGACCGGAAGATTTTCCCGAAACCTGTTTGACGGGGATAATCCAGCGCACAAAACACTCCCGGTAGCGGGGCTTCACCGGCTGGCCATCGACCGTGTACTGGACGGCCAGCGGTTCGACCGTACCATCGGTCTTTTCGATCGCCTCGTTCGGATCCTGATACGCTGGATTCCGCCAACGGCCGAACAGTACCGCGCGATGGGCATCAATCAGCGGGGTCAGGTCCTCATGTCGGAGAGTCGAGTTGGTGAGTCCCGTGTACGCGGCCCCACCGACCAGCTGGTTAAAGGACGCCGTCCGCATCAGGAGATACAGGTCCCGGCCGAGCGGGTTATAGACTTCGCGCCCCACCGAGTAGTCGGTCGACTTCCGATCCTCCCGCAGGACCGCACGCGTGCCGAGCTTGACGAGATAATCGGCCATAATGCGACTGGGCACCTGGTCCGCCTGGATCACTTCGCCCGATTTAAGCACCTGCTCCACTCCGGCTGAGTTCTTCGGGGGCAGATAGGCAAAGCTGCCGTAGGCCATCACCCAATCAATGAGTTCACCGTCCAACTGGTGAGCGAACGTTCCTCGCAAGTGGCCGTCACCCATATCGACCAGATCGCTGGTCAGTGGGGCAGCCTGCTTCCAGCTCGACTTTGCTTCGAGGACAATACTGGCCCCCTGACGGAGGGGAAGTGAGCGAATCGACCGACTGCCGACACTCTGCTCGATCCCGGCCCCGCTATTGATATCCGTCTCGTGATACAGGCCACGGAATCCGACTTCCGGTCGTCCCGCCCAGCGCATATGCGTATCCGAGTCCTTGGCCGACACCATCGATCCCGGCTGGCAACCGATCTCGTAGCGGTGGTGTTCCGGGCTGTAGATGGTGAACCAGCTGTCGAAAAAACCTTCGCCTGCATGTGTGTCCCACGTCACCAGATCCAGTTGTCGGGTCAGCTCGCGAGTTCCACCGGTCCGGGCTGCAGCAGACAGCCCCACCATCGTTCCCAGCCCGATCCAGATCGGTAACGTCAGCCACGTCCAGTGCGGCCGCTTCAACAGGCGATGGACCAGCAGGTAGTCCAGAGGCCCCACAATCACCAGAAACAACAATGTCGCCCCCAGCACGATCCAGTAGTTGGGTCGGGTGACTTCGGGGAAACGATCGAGTGTATTCACGAGTTGCGTCTGAAGATCAGACACACCCGTTGGGTTGAGGTCGGACTGAGGACGTTTGGCTCCCTCCTCCAGCCTGGGGATGGCGGGCAGTTCGGCCAGCCAGCGGCACAGATTGGGCAATGCATCCCACGCTATCGTGGCCTGGTCTCCTGAACCCTGCATAAACGGCACGGCATTAATATCGAGAGCAATCGCGGTGACGGTTCCCTGGGACTCACCCACTCGAACGACCAGTCCCCCGTAAGCAGCCTCGACACCAGCATCCGCTCTCCAGCGTACCGCCTGGATGCTCCCATCCCGCAACCGCAAAGTCGAGCTTCCTGAGATCAATTGATTCAACGTAGAGATATCGCGATAGCGCGTGGTTCCATCCACTTTGACGGGCAACCAACCGGACAGGCCCGGGGAGGTCGCTGATGGAGCCTGTTCCCCGCCGGTCATGACCAGCCGTCCGCCTTCGTGGATCCAGTGACGGATCACCTGGCCCAGATT
>CANJZR010000606.1 GCA_947479075.1 Planctomycetaceae bacterium | reverse complement strand
ACAGCGTGAGGAAAACTACGGCTACCCGTTCAAAACGAATGGGGGTGAGGGAGCAGAGATCGGCTCCGGACCGCTGTTTTTCTATCACAACACGGCATACACATCTGACCCCCACAGCCGGGCCCTGCTGGTGAAACGCCCCGTTTGGAAGAAGCTGGTCATGCGGAACAACATCTGGTGCGGACAACAAGCCGGGTTCGAGCTCTGGCACGAACAACCGTCGCCGATCGATTGGGATTATGACGACCTCTTTGTCAGCGACACCAACGCCCCGCTCGTCGTACAGGCCTACCGGACGAAGTTCCCGAAGCTCTCCGATGTGCGCAGCCGATTGAAATGGCTGCGGCATGGAATCAACGCTGACCCGCAGTTCATCGACTCCGGAAGAGGTGATTACCGCCTGCGAGACAGCAGCCCTTGTATCAATGCGGGAGTCCCACTGGGCGGTATCAATCGCCTGTCTACCCTCGGAACGGCTCCGGATCTCGGTGCATATGAGAAACGCTGACCGAACTCCTCCCAGATCTGTTTAGTGCGCCGGAACTCGAATCTCGATCCCGTAATTCGGGGCGATGGCCAGAAGCTTGTCGATGTCTGCCTTCGTCGGCGGAGGAGCTTGGGTGGCGCCCGGCTCGACGGGATGACCGACCTCCATGAACATCTTTTCCAAGCCGGATGGCGCGACGGTAATGATCATCCGCGCGGGCTTATCACTCTCATTTTTGAACGCGTGAAGACACCCCGTCGAGACGTTCGCAAACATGCCCGCTGTGGCGACAATCCGCTGATCCCCGACCAGGAATGTGATCTCGCCTTCTAGGATGTAGAACGATTCCTCTTCGCGGGTGTGTACATGCGGGGGAGGTCCTCCGCCGGGCGGGACCAGAGCATCAAACATGGCGTATTTGCCATCGGTCTCTTCGCCGGTGGCGAGAATGCGGTACACATCGCCGACGACACCAATCGAGATGCCTTCTCCGGGTCGCCGGATCGTGGGATTGTGTGTCATGGTCATTGAGTCAGCCTCCTGCTCATCCGGCTTACAAGTGGCATCTGTCGCTGTCGATCGAGGTCACTGAACGTTGTTCCTGCGTGCACTGCGTTCCCGCGTGCACTGCTCTGCCAGGAGACTCGCTCCCGGGATCCTTCACGCTCTACGCTGGCATGTCGACATTGTGATAGACATCCTGCACATCGTCGCAATCATTCAGCATGTCGACGAGCTTCTGAAACGCAGTCAGGTCGTCCCCGTCCAGAGACTTGTTCGCCTGCGGCAGGAAGGTGATTTCCTGAGCCTCCAGTTCGGTGCCCGGCAGAGCCTCCAGCAGCGCGGCCCTCGCCTTGTACAACTCACCGGGGGGGGCAAAGACGGTCACCTTACCGTCATTGCATTCAATGTCTTCGACATTGACATCACCATTAATCATCGCCTCCAGCACCTGCTCTTCGTTCTCCCCCTTGAACGACAGCACAGCCAGGTGGTCAAAGTACAGCGCCGCTGAACCCGCCGATCCCAGCTTCGAGCCGGTCTTGTTGAAGCAATTGCGGATCTCGGCGATCGTGCGTGTCATGTTATCGGTCAGGCAATCCACGATGACCAGCGAGCCACCGGGACCGAATCCCTCATAGCGGGCGGACTGAAAATCTTCGCCTCCCATACCCGCTGCTTTCTGAATCGCCTTTTCGATCACATGGCTCGGGACCTGATCCTTCTTGGCTTTTTCGACCATACTTCGCAAGGCGGGATTCGCCTCGGGATCGGGCACGCCGTTCTTGGCGATCACATACAACTGCTTGCCATACTTGGAATAGAGCTTGGTCTTCTGAGCAGCTGTCTTGAAGATCGCGTTCTTGCGATTCTCGAAGTTTCGTCCCATTTCGATTCTCTTCTTCGTCGAGTCACTGAATGTGCAGTGCGTCTGGATTCGGACAGTGTCACCTGCCCAGGGCTCCAGGCAATCACGCTCTGAAAATTGGGGAAGTGGAAACAGCTCAGTCTCGCGTACCACGCCGCAACCACGCGTCACTCGACATGTGCGAGTGGCGTAAATTCAGCGGGGATGGTGTGTTGAGATACACAGACGCGATCGCGCCGAGTCAAGCTTGTGACGCTTCCGATTCTAACGCCTGTCCACCGAGAATACAGACTACCGACAACTCTGTTCGACAGATCGCGGTCTGATTCGCCGTCGCGGCTCGTGACGCGTGATGAAACGGATCTCATCAAACCTCGGCCTCTAAACGAGTGGAGGTTCAGGCCGATTATGAGCCTCCCATCTCCAGATGGCGAAATCACACACTTGCCTCGGCGGCGTTCACAGCCTCAACAGACAGATGATCGCGAGATTCTCCACTTCTTAGAGTGATGAGTCAGATCGGTGATCAGTCACTCGGACGCGAACCGATAACCAATCCCCTGCTCTGTCAGAATGTACCGGGGGCGGGCCGCATTCGCCTCTATTTTGCGACGCAGACCCGCGATGAAAACCCGCAGGTAATGATTCTCTTGTGAATTCTGAGGCCCCCAGACCTCTCGTAAGAGGAAGCGATGCGTCAGCACTTTGCCCGCATGCTTGATCATGGTGGTCAGAAGTTTGTATTCAATCGGGGTCAGGTGAATCTGTGTGTCGTCCACTCGCACGATTCGCGCTGCCAGATCGACCTCCAGATCACCAATCCGGACTGTGGTCTCTTCCGAACCGACTCGCTGCGAATGTCGGAGGGCAACTCGCAGCCGGGCCAACAGCTCCCCGACACTGAATGGCTTGGTCACATAATCATCGGCCCCATGATCGAGGGCCAGCACTTTCTGGGCTTCCTGGTCCCGGGCAGAAAGTACGATCACCGGCGAGCGATACCATTCCCGCAATCGCTGGAGGACCTCCTGGCCATCCATGTCCGGCAATCCCAGATCGATGAGAACGACATCCGGTGGCTGACTCACGGCGGCCCGCAGCCCCTCTGCTCCTGTGGCCACCTCACTGACCCGATAGCCTGCATTCTCCAACGACGCATGCAGAAAACGCCGGATCGGCTGCTCGTCTTCGATCACCAGGATGTGATATCCACCGCTTTCCATTTCGTCAGTCTACCACGATCTGT
>CANJZR010000605.1 GCA_947479075.1 Planctomycetaceae bacterium | reverse complement strand
TCCGCCTCGTACCATCGATTCTCTCCGAGAACAAAGTATCGCACTGGCACGAGGGGCTTCGCGGTGACTTTCGGGACTTGTTTCAGGTACCGGTCAAACCACTCCAGAGTGGCTCCTGCGGCATCCCACTGAGCCTCCGGACCAAAGTCGAGATCGCCGACCTTTCTCTGGCCGATCGTTCCGTGGTCCCACGGGCCGAGGATCAGCTGCTGGTTCTTACGAGTCTCTGCGTCGACCGCAGTCTTGTTCATGATCGCGAAGTTATTCACCGACTCTCGCGAGAAAAAGTCGTAATACCCGACAACGTGCTGGATCGGCAGCTTGAGCTGGGGGAGTTCGTCGGTCACGTCGAGCGGCTTCCAGTAGAGGTCCGGTGACGGGTGAGTGAGCATCTCCTCCAGCCAGGGAATCGGCCAGCCAATCTGATCGTCGGTTCCACTCAACGGAAGATGCAGAAGGATCTGGTTCCAGTTTGTGTTTGCGGTCGCTCCGGCAGGTTTCGTCGAGTTCCCCGCGGCCCAGGTCGAAATCAGCGAGTGCCGGACTGCGCCGCCCAGGTAGAGATTGCGATAGAAACTGCTGAAGGTGGCTGTGGGAGTGATCGTGGTCAGCCCTTCGGGATGTTCGGCAGCCGCCAGCCACTGGGTGGCTCCGACATATGAGGCTCCCCACATCCCGATCGGGCCAGCGCACCACGGCTGCTCGCCGACCCAGTCGATCATGTCGTGCCCATCCCAACCCTCGTGGCTATATGGGGTGAACGATCCCTCGGACGCGAACTTGCCGCGGCAGTCCTGAACGACGGCGATGTATCCCGCAGCTGCAAATCGTTTCGCGACATTGCTTCCACCGGCCTTGTTGTACGGGGTCCGCATCAACACGACGGGGGCCTTGTCGACAGCGGAGTCCCGGTAGATATCGGTCGCCAGCTTCACCCCATCCCGCATGGGGACCATGACCTGTGTGGCTGTCACTTCGGCCTGAGCACGGGCAGGAAGGAGAGTCAGGCAGAATCCGAAGATGAGAAGTAATCGGACGCCGAGCGGCTGATGAGGAGTGACCATGGGGCGAGCTTCGAAGAGGTGGGACATCCAGTGCGAGGAGTCATCCACTGGACGACAACCGTGGATGTGGATTCTCAAGCGTCAACGATACACGGAAAACGGGTCGGGATGTAGGGAGGACGACACTGTGATTCAGTGCTTGGAATCGCCAAAGATTGAGACGCGTCTCATGAGTGCGTGATCTTTCACCGTCAGCCTCTCAGACCGACGGTTGACGAGGCACCGAGTCGCAGGACATCTCTCATGAAACGTTTGGTCGACTGGCCCACGGGTGTGTTTCACTGTGGGGCCGAGTGTGATCACTGTAACCCCGAGAAATCAGTTCATTGATTCCATTCGTGACTGCAGGCTGTTCAGTGAGATTGATAGGCTAACACGCGACGAGAAGTACACGAGGTTGTGCCTCCTGGAGATGGTCGTTTTCGTGGCGAGGGACAGCTTGCGGATGGATGCTGCTTCACATTTTCTGTGTATGAGTGGTGCCGGATCTCGCTGTGGTCGAGTGTCCCACGGAAGGCATGTTGTGGGGAGCAATGGAGAGCGGTACGTGTGTCAGAATAGACGATCTCGAAGCCGTGGTTTCTCACTCATCGAGATGTTGGTGGCGACAGCAATCGTCGCCTTGCTGGCCGCTCTGATTTTGCCAGCAGTACAGTCATCGCGTGCAGCTGCGAGGCGGACGGCGTGCCTGAATAACTTGCGGCAGTTAGGTCTGGCGTTACATGCGTATCATGAGCTCCATCACCTCTTTCCGCCGGGGGTGATCTGGGGAGGTCCACCGGGAGAACCGCAGGGGATGGGACAGCTGCCCATCGGGCTGATCGACCGGGTCGCCTTGGGGACGGCTACGCCGACAGATCTGGATCGAGTACAGGCGAACTGGTTGGTCATGTTGTTGCCGAACCTGGATCAGGGGGCCTTGTGGAACGCCTTCGATTCCAGTCACCCGATCTCTCACTTGAAGAATGAGATCGTGCGGACGACTTCTGTGCCGCTGTTGATGTGTCCTGAGGATGGATTCAATCGGGATTTCTATGTGCGGGACCAGCTGTCGGGGGGCTCCACGAATCTCTATGCCCGTGGCAATTATGCATTGAATCTCGGTCCGGGTCGGGGGTGCGTCCATGAACTGGAAGCTGGCTGCCAGGATGGGTTTCACGTAGATGACCCCGATCTGTTGACGAAGAACTCAGTCCTCTGGGGAGGCGGTGCGGCAGGTGTGAATCGTTCTTTTGGCGTGAAAGATCTACTGGGGGGAGCGTCGAACTTTGTGATCGTGGATGAAATTCGTGCTGGAGTTCACCCTCTCGACCCCCGGGGTTCGTGGGCCTTGGGATTTGTGGGGGCCAGCATGACAGTGCGTCACGGGATGATCCATGGCAGAGAGGATGCTGGCGGGCCCAACAATCAGAACCGAAGCTCCGATGATATTGTGGGATGTGTCGACATGATTGCTCAGATCGGGCAGGGGGCATTGCAATCGTTACGCATGCCCTGCCGGGATCAACGCACGATTGGCGAGCCGCAATTGAACTCTCAAGCCACTGCTCGCAGTCAACACGACGGAGGTGTCCATGTATTGGCTGCGGATGGGGCAGCTCACTTCATCTCAGATACGGTGAATCCTGACATCTGGTTCTCCCTGCATTCTCGGGAGCCGGGGAGTTCGTTTGAGTCTCCATTCTGATGGTGGGGGCCATGGACGATCGCGTGTCGCCGAAACGTACCGCAATCAGGTTTCCAGTCTGGCTGAAATTCACGTTGGTCTTGTGTGGGCTGGCAACTGGGAACGCGGTGTGTCTGGCGTTCGATTCCGTAATGCGTTTCCGGATTGTCGAGGCGATTCAAGCATGGATGCCTCAAGAACGGTCACATGGATTTGTGGAGAGAGTCTATCTGGATGCAGATGGGACCACGCATCGTTACATGGTGTTTGTCCCGCATTCGATCAGGGAGGACGAACAGCTGCCGCTGATGGTCTATCTGAACGGACATGGTGAGAATGGGGTGAATCCGTTTGCGCCGTTAAAGAATGGATT
>CANJZR010000604.1 GCA_947479075.1 Planctomycetaceae bacterium | reverse complement strand
GTGGGTTTACGATGCGTAATCACGACGAACTGGGTCATCGCAGCAAACTCCTTGACCACGCCCACGTAGCGTCCGACGTTCGCGTCATCGAGAGCCGCATCCACTTCGTCCAGAATGCAGTACGGGCTCGGCTTGCTCTTGAACATGGCAAAGAGCAGACCCACAGCTGTCATGGTCTTCTCGCCACCACTCAGCAAGGTCAAGCTGCGCAGTTCCTTGCCCGGGGGGCGGGCCACGATATCGATGCCGCACTCCAACACATCTTCGGGGTTCTCGAGGATGATGTTGCCCTCCCCTCCTCCGAACACCTTGCGGAAGAGGATCTGGAAGTTCTGTCGAATCGTCTCAAAGGTTTCGAGGAAGAGTCGTTTGCTCTCGGTATTGATCCGCCGAATGATGTCTTCGAGTGTCGCCTTCGCAGCCTGCAGGTCCTGGAGCTGGAAGCTGAGGTCGTTGAAGCGGTTCTCGATCTCTTCGAGACCAGCGAGCGCATCCGTGTTCACATGGCCCATCATCTTGAGGCGTCGACGCAACCGATCGACAGCTGCCTCCAGTTCGGGACGCACTTCCTCGTAGCTCACATCGCCCGCCATGGTCTGAGCGAGCGAGACTTTCGCAGAAACGCTCCGCTCCTCGACCGCGTCGGTTTCGACGATCTCATCGACAGGATCATCACTCGTGGCCTGCTCGGTGATCGATTCTGATCCAGACACTTCGTCTTCGTCAGTAGCCTCGTCGTTTCGAGACTTCTTGGTCGTTTTCTTCTCGCCGTACCGCTCCTGCAGGTAGTCCTCGAACGCAGAGACTCCACTGTCCATCAGCGACTCGAGTGTGAGCTGGTACTCTTCATCACTGCGTTGGGCCAGTGTCGTCCAGCGCTGGTCGATCTCCCGGATTTTCATCTGGGTTTCGTGAGCCGACTCGATCGCGCGGCGACGGCGTCGATGGAGTTCGTCGAGTTCCTTGGTTCTCTGTGACCGCTCCAGGCGAAATGTCGCCAGTTCTTTGCGGACGATTCGCAACTCGGACTGGAGTTGCTCCTGCACCAGAGTCCGCTCGGCCACGATCATCTGTGTTCGCAGCAGGACCAGGGACGAATCTTCCACGGCCTGAATCAGGCTCTGGTACCGTTCGTTCGACTCCGCTTCCTGATCGACTCGCTGCACCTGATCAGATTGGAGGCGGACCTGTGTCTCACGCAAGCCACGCAGGCGTTCCTGGTGCTTGGCCAGTTCGAGTTGCCCCGCTCGAACGACTTGCTGGACTTCATCGAGAAGAGTTTCGATCTCTGTGATTTCCACCTCGCCGACCTGAACCGACAGCGTCAGTTCCTCAGCCTCGCGCAGCTCCATCTCCTGGCGAGTTCGCACCGACTGTAGATCAGACTCCAGCGACTGCACCTTCTCTGCCTGAGCCGATGCGATCGAGTCCTGTTCGCGAATCGACTCTTCGATGCGAGAGACTTCCTCGATCTGCGACTCCAGACGCATCGAGGCTTCAGCCACTTGCGACGAGCGCTGACGGGTTTCGACTTCGATCTCATCCTCACGGCCGGTGCGAGACGCCAGCGTCTGCGATAACGTCGCCAGCCGCTCGACATCACTGTCGATGGCTCGGTCGAGACGAATCACTTCACTCCGCAACTTTCGCAGCTCGCTCTTCCGCGACAGAACAGCCGTGTCCTGGGGAGCGGTACCAACGAAGAGAACTCCGTCTCCCGTGATCAGTTCGCCCTGCATGGTGACAAATCGACACCCCGCTCCCACGGTAGCCGCCAGCTGCAACCCACGGTCGAGCGTACTGACGATCCAGGTATCGGACAGCAGTCGCTTCGCCAGTCCGGGAACGCGTCCCGCCTCGGTCACCAGTTGATCAGCACGCTGAATGACACCCGGTTCCTGGCTGAGATCGGGCCAGTGACGACAATCGAGGTCGAACACCTCCAGCCAGTGTGGTGCAGGCGGTACTCGTCCACGACGCTGTGGGACCGCTGTTCGCAGCTCGATGAACCCCACGCGATCAAGCAGGTGCCCTTCCCCGCGGTTGAGATAATCAAGCAGTGGTCGCAGATCGTCGACAACCAGAATCTGCGTCCGATCACCCAGCGCCAGCTCGACCAGCGGGGCGGTCTCCAGAGCCGTATCCAACAGGTCCCCGACGGTCCCCATGATGTTGGACCAGGGAGGATCGGTCAGTGTTTCCGCCCGGCGGAGAATCTCTCTTACGCCCAGCCCGATGCCTTCCTGCTTGCGTTCCAGGTCCTGCAGCACATTCAGACGAGCCAACGCGGCACTGCGTTTCTCTCGAAGTTCCGACAGACGTTTCTCTGTCTGAGAATGCTCTCCCAGGAGTGATGATCGTTCCGAGCGCAGAAGGTCCAGTTCGGCGCGAGCCTGCTGGCTGGTGTTATCGGCCAGAGCGTGCGACTGGCGTCGCTGTTCGAGTTCTACCTGCGCCGAGGCCAGCTCCGCGAGCAGCTGATCGATGCGTCCGCGAGTTTTCTCCAGAGCCTCGATGGCAGTCTGCTGCTGCAGTTCCAATGTGGCGATACGAGTGAGCGCCGACTGGGAACGCAGAGTGAGTTGATCGCGTTCCTTGCGGCGTCCTTTGACTCGGGTGCGTGCCTCATCGAGCTGGCTGCGCAGCGTGGTCAGCTCCCGATCTCGCCCCTGGATTGACTGTTCCTGCTGGATCACGCCTTCTTCGAACTCCCGCAGACGGACAGCTGTCTCGTCCAGTTCGCGAACCACGGCACCGGCCCGGGCAATCAGTTCCAGACGCTGTTTGCGGACGCGTTCCAGATCGGCATTCAGTTCCCGCAAGCGGATCGACTGATGACGAATCGTCGCTTCCTGCGATGCGATGCTCTCGCGGTTCGAGGAGGAACGACGCTCCAGGTCGCGGACTCGCGATTCGATCTCCTGCACGACACTGTCGGCCTGTTGCGAGAGTTCCTCCAGGACTTGTACGTTCGAGGCCAGTCCCTCCGCTTCGGTTCGGGCAACCTGCTCGGCCTGTCGCAGGACGACCAGCTGCCCCGACCAGAGGCGGGCATCATCCGCAGCCATCCCGGTCCACAGAGTCTTGAGCTCGGCGGAAATCTC
>CANJZR010000603.1 GCA_947479075.1 Planctomycetaceae bacterium | reverse complement strand
GGAGAAACGTAACCGCGAGGTTGTATCCCGCCGCTTTGAGCAGGGCCTGAGAGAAGAGTCCCCACAGGCTCAGACTGGCAAAGAGGCTCAGCATGTCTGGAGAGCCTCGATCAGTCGATTCGCTTGATGGAGTCGAAACTGAATTGGGAGAACTCGCAGGATCGAGGCGTTGTGACTCGTCATTCCCGGCGGAAGGTGTCTCCTGCACGAGCCAGCGAACCTCACCGGGCGTCGAACGAAAAACCAGCCAGAACAGCACCGCCCAGACGATCCCGAGCGTGGAGTACGCAACAAAGATGCTCCGCCACGGCATTTGCTCCAACAGCTTGGAGGTCAGTGCCAGGCTGGCAATGCTTCCCGCCGACATCGCCACGACCATGACCGAACTGGCAATCCCACGCCCTTGATCGCTGATCCAGTTGCGGACGACAAGTGCCTGATTCGGGACCAGCCCGGCCTGAGCCAGTCCGAACAGGAATCGAACCACCAGCAGCCCCACGAATGTCGGCACAAAGGCTGTCGCGTAGGTCATCAGCGACCAGAAGATGGCCAGCAGTGGCAACACCAGTCGGACTCCGTATCGCTGTCCCACCCAGCCACCGGGAATCTGAAACAGAAAGTACCCTGCCGAGAACGCCGCATAGAGCAGGCCGAAATCCTCGTTGTTGATCTTCAGTTCGTTCTGGATCGTTGTATTCGCCACAGCCAGGGAATGCCGCGTCAGGTAAGCAATCACCGACGCAGCCGCCAGCAGAGACAACACCACACATCGAGCGATCAGCAACCGCGTCTCGTGAAAGGTGTGTGTCATACTGCCGATCCCGGGTCCAGAACATCCTCGAACTTCGACCAACCTCACCAACCCGAAGCGTCAGCGAGGGCGAGTGGCAATCAGACTCTCGTCACACACGCAAGCTCAATGAACGTATCCCGAATACAGCGAGGCTGAACTGTAATCCACGCGCTGGCAACGCCCGCCCTCGCTGACGCTTCGGGTTCGTCATGTTCGGCGACGCTCAGCGTACCGACGTGCGATCTTGACCCCCACCGTCCCACTGCCGTAGTACCCGATCGAGATCTGAGCGACATGCGTGAGCAGGTCGTACGCGTCCCAGCGGCTCCAACCGTATTCGGCTTCCATCCAGAGAATGAGCTTGGAAAAGGCTTCGGCCATCGCCCGCTCGTGATTGCCCTGGGTTGCGATCGTCATCAGGAAGTCAGCGTGGCTGACTCTCAGCCCACTCAACTGCGGCCTGCGAATCAGATCAACGGTCACCGTCGAGTAAGCCGCCATCTCCAGCCCGGTCGCCGACAGTTCCCCATGCCCCATCGCCGCGTGAGCATCGCCGAGGTACAGAAAGGCCCCCGGGACCTTCACCGGCAGGTAGATCGTGCTGCCGGGGCAGACTTCAACGATATCGAGGTTCCCGCCATGCGGCCCGGCGGGTGCGGTGGTCGGCACGCCCCAGTCAGACGCGGTACCAATACACCCGAGCATTGGCTGATACGGGATCGAGACGCAATCCTTCCAGAGGATCTGTCCATCCCGAATCGGGCAGACGTGCGCCCCGTGCGGGACATCGCTGCCCAGCCACTCGACAAGCTGTTTCGGAGCCCCGGTATAGGTGGAACACTGCCCGTCTCGCGATTCGATCTGCTGAATTGTCACCGCCAGTTCATCACCGGGCTCAGCCCCCTCGACAAAAACCGGTCCCGCGACAGGGTTGCTGTACGGCATGGCGGCTTTGTCGCGGCGGTCGCCTGGCCTGCGAATCTGGCCCGAGAGAGCGTCCTCGGACTCCACTCGAATAGTCTCGCCCGGTTTGATCCGACAGCGTGGTTCGAGAGATCGACTGAACTCGTAGATCAGCGGGAGAGCGGGGACAAACTGCATCAATCAACCTCTGTGCGAGGGGGCGTATCGGCGGGTCAATTCGTCTTAAAGAGTGACATCGGCGGGCTCGCGACGTTGCCTGACACATCAAAGGCAATGTATATAAGTGATGTGCGGCGAGCGAGCCCCGGGATGCCTCTGCCCGATTGTTGCCTCGAATTTGCTGACCATCTGAGAGACAAAGTCACACGGATAGCCCGCATGATCTCTCTGTTCCCCCAATCTGGTCGTCAATTGACCCGCCGATCGGTGCTGGCCATGGGGGCGTTGTCTGCGGGCGGGCTGCTGCTGCCCCGGGCGGTCGAAACCTGGGGAGCCGAGACACACTCCGCGGATGCCCCACCGGCGACGGCGAAGCGTTGTATCTCGATCTTTCTGTGTGGTGGCCCTTCTCAGCCCGACCTGTGGGATCTCAAACTCGACGCCCCCTCAGGCATTCGGACCGAATTCAGCCCCATCGCCACCGCGGTCCCTGGTCTGCCTTTCAGTGAATTGATTCCGCAGGTCGCCCGCCACGCCGACAAGCTGGCGTTCATCCGCTCGATGACACATACGAACAATGACCACAGCGGGGCGATCGCTCATACGGTGATGGGGGAGCTGCCGCGTGTTCTGACCGAGGTCCACGCGAAACGCAGCGACCATCCGGGCATTGGTGGAATCCTGAACAAGGTATTTGGCGACCGGGGCGACATCCCGGCCTGGGTCGTGTTACCGCGGCTCTTTGGAACCAACTCGCCTCCATATAAAGGCCAGTCGGGCGGCTTTCTCGGACCGGCCTATGATCCATTGGTGTTCAGCAAGGAGCCCAAGGGATCGCTCACCGATGCTCCGCTCAAGCTCGATGCCATTCAACCACTGGAAAAGCTTTCTCCCGAACGGCTCAACGCTCGACGCCAGTTGCAGCAATCGAAAGCTATTGAAGTTTCGGGGACACCGACCGACCGCTACGACGATTTTCAGGACAAGGCGTTTGATCTCCTGTCGAACGCCAAGACGCGCCGGGTCTTTGACCTCGAACAGGAGACCGCAGCTGTACGGGACCGCTACGGCAGGAATGAATACGGCCAGAGTTTTCTCATGGCCCGCCGGTTGGTCGAATCAGGCGTTCGGTTCGTGAATGTCTTCTGGACGTTTTTCGACAAGAAGGGGTGCCAGTTCAATCTGTGGGACAATCACGGCGTGGCCAGCGATGTCTGTGGGATCGATG
>CANJZR010000602.1 GCA_947479075.1 Planctomycetaceae bacterium | reverse complement strand
TTGCTGCTCGTCACCGAGAATGCTGGCTTTTATGAACTGGTTGGGGAGCAGCATGGAATTCTGATCCGCTGTCCATTGGCCGTCATTGGTCACGTTGAGTGCAATTCGACCGGTCGGTGTCGCGAGGATGGCATCCGACATCTGCATTCCCTCAGGCAACAACACCCGACCGGAAAGACCGTTGGCATCGATTCGGGCTTCCGCTGCCATCGCCAGCGGAACTGGCATCGAGGTTGCGGTGGATGCGAGACGCAGCCCCGGTTTCTGAGTGATATTTTCCCAGGACCAGCGGTCAGTGTCTGTCCAGACCAGTCGACGAGTCACCCCTTCCAGTCCTGTCATATCGGGAAACACCACCCCACCCCGTTGGCCTGAGATCTCTCCCTTGATCTCTCCGCCCCCGTTGTACATGCCAGCGACGCCCGT
The DNA here is from genome assembly GCA_947479075.1 of Planctomycetaceae bacterium. GTDB lineage: Bacteria > Planctomycetota > Planctomycetia > Planctomycetales > Planctomycetaceae > TH-plancto1. The sequence continues at coordinate 2,679 of CANJZR010000602.1, read as the reverse complement.
CATTCTCACGTCATCCGTTCCCGGCACAGCCTGCACCAGTTGCAGGACCGAGGTCGAACTGGGGACTGCCTTGTGATAGATCACGCCCGTCGAGGCCAGGATTCCTGCAGAGATCAGAGCAGCCACAGGAGTCGCCGCCCCCAGCCATTCGAGGCGGCCTGATCGGCTCAGCCATGCAGCGCAGATGGCTAGCACTCCAGTAAATCCCAAGAGTGTTCCGAGAATGATATTTCGACTCGGGATTGAGTAACCGATCGTCTCGCGAACCTGCTCCTCGACAACATCCTGACTAAATGCCGTTTTTGACTTCGGAACGAAAAACCCCGCCGAAAGGTTATTCAGCGGATCGCTACCGACGAAGATCGTCTGGTGAGTAACGCCTGAATTTGAGACGGGGTCCTCCGGTTTGCGAGGCCGCAGCCAGCCATCAGATCCCAGAGTTGTCACAAGAATTCGCCCTTCACCGTACGACTTCCAGAACGCGGCGGGCCATCCATCGACGTAGAATGCGGGCTCGATGTTTTCTGCCACAACGCGAACCATCGGGGCGGGGCGGTCCAGATCGCGTTCGAAGGGAGGGAAACTTTCGGCGCCGACGGCCTTCACGAGTGAGACGTGAGTCAATTCCACTCGATCAACAACAGAGATCGCTGCTTCGTCCCCGATCAGTTTTTCCAGCAGTTCTGGTGACACCTTATCGGCCATGATCCACATCGAGCCACCACCGGCGACCCAGCTGCGAATCGCGCTGATTCCAGCCAGATCCGTAGAAATGCGGTCGTCTGCAATGATCAGATGATCCACCACATCCCAAGCCTCTTCGGTCGCGGGAAGGAACGGCTCATGCATTGCATCTGCCAGATTCGCGTTCATGCCTCTGTCGTTACGGGCAGTCCGCAGAAAGTCGGAGGTGTTTGACCACAATGACTTTCTCGATTCCTGCATTCCAGCGGGAATGATCGCCACGGTGACTGGTTTCGCGTCTGCGATCTGAAAGCCCTGGTCGAATTGCATGGCTCCCAATTCACTCTTGGCCAGCGTCTCAACGTCTCCTTCACGCGTCATCACAAGCGTCCGCAGTTCAAAAAACTTTTGATCCGCTTTTACCGGGGGCATCTTGATGAGATGCCAGGAGTTAATAATCGATTTCGGGGGAGCCCAGATCCGGCGACCATACTGCAGCGTCGCGTCTTCAGCGAGGTGTGTGCTGGACAGCAGGTTCAGATCTGTCGTGTTGGGATTCCGAACACTGATCCGTGCGACGCCCCACTTTTGGGGAAGATAGATGCCGACTCCGGCCTTATTGACTTCAAACTTACTGATACTTTTTGTGCCAGCCGGAGAGTCCTGGGCCTGCACTTCGCGGAACACGCTGATGCAGAGGGTGATCCACAGGCACCCAAGTAGAAAATGTCGCACGGGAGGGCCGTCCCAAACACAGAGAAACGAGGCGAAGAGTCCTCCATGCTAGCCTCTCCAAGGTCGAAATCCAATGATGCTGTATATTAGAATTACTCCACCTGACTGAAGTCAATTTACATGTCTGATCTCTTCTCATCATGGAACGCTTCAGGTATCGTCAAACTCACGTTTCCCCGAAGTCTTTCATGCGGGCACTGAAGGTTCACTTCGGTGGATTGCGCGGGATTTAACGAACATTCATGCGTTGTGAGCAATGGCTCGCAATCGGGACCATTGAGGTGATTCATGACTCAGGAAGAGATCCTGTTCGACGCCGAAGAGCGTATGGAGAAGGCTGCCAGCGTCTTCAAGGGGCAACTGCAAGGGCTGCGAGTCGGACGGGCCACACCCGGTCTGGTGGATTCTGTGAGGGTTCTGTATTTCGGTTCGCCGACTCCGCTGAAGCAGATGGCAAACATCAGCTGCCCTGAGCCACAACAAATTGTGATCCGCCCCTTTGACGCCACTCAACTCGGGGAAATCGTAAAGGCGATCCAGGCCAGTGACGCTGGCATGGCCCCGATCAACGATGGGAAGCTGATCCGCATCAATGTGCCGCCTCTATCGACGGAGCGACGCAAGGAGATGGTCCACCGCATCGGCAAAATGTCCGAAGAGGCCCGAGTGGCCATTCGCAACGTCCGCCGTGATGCCAATAAGCACGCGGACCAGGCGGAAAAGGACAAGCTGATGACCGAGGATGAGTGCAAGACCTGCAAGGATGAGATCCAGAATCTCACCAAGAAGTACGAAGGTGATGTCAACGACTCAGCGACGTCCAAAGAGAAGGACATCATGCAGGACTGAACTTCCCCTCGGTTTACCGGGGGGAGAAGGTCGTCGAGCTGACTGTCCGAAGGAACGCGTTGATTGGTTTTGAATCGCTGACTGTGGTCTGGCACTCGTTCCTGATTCTGTCGTGGCGTTCTGCCATGTCGTGTTGCCAGCCTCATTGAACCAGAAGCTGGTTCTCTCCGCAGGAGTGACACCGATGATGTGGCAGGCTGCGATTCTCCGGGTTCATCAAGTCGGGCCATGGGCCACTTCGCGTTTGGCCAGGCTTTTGCTGGTCCTGTGCGTGGTTGCCATGATGAGTGCCCAGGCACCGGCACAGATTCCGGCTCAGCCTCTGCCAGAGGGCGGGGCTCCCGGAGTTCCAGTGGTGGCTGCACCCGCACCAGCACCCGTGATCGCCACTGCGGGAAAATGGGCGCCCGA
>CANJZR010000601.1 GCA_947479075.1 Planctomycetaceae bacterium | reverse complement strand
CTCGGCTGTTACGGAGGCACCCATGTGGTGACCCCGAATCTCGACCGTCTGGCCACACAGGGAATGCGTTTCACGGACTTTCACGTCGCTCAGGCGGTGTGCGGAGCTTCGCGGGCGGCGCTACTGACGGGGTGCTATCCGAACCGACTCGGGATGCTGGGAGCCCCGGGACCGACATCCAAACAGGGGATCCATGAACGCGAAGTGCTGATCTCAGAACTTCTTCGTTCCAAGGGATACGCTACAGCTGCGATTGGAAAATGGCATCTGGGTCATCGCACACCGTTCCTGCCACTGCAGCACGGTTTTGATTCCTACTTTGGGCTCCCGTATTCGAACGACATGTGGCCGTCTCATCCGGAGAAGGTGCGGTTTCCCGATCTGCCGCTGATTGAAGGCAACGAGATCGTCGACGCTCAAGTGAGTCCGGAAGACCAGAACACACTGACGAAGCGATACACCGAACATGCGGTCCAATTCATTCGTGGAAATCAGAAGAAGCCATTCTTCCTGTATCTCGCCCATACAATGCCACATGTCCCGCTGCATACCTCAGACGCGTTTCGTGGGAAGACCGGCAAGGGAATGTATGCCGATGTGATCGCCGAAATCGACGACAGCGTGGGACAGGTGATGTCCACGCTGCACGACTGCGGGCTCGACGACCAGACGCTGATTATCTTCTCAACCGACAACGGCCCGTGGCTCAGCTACGGCAACCACGGCGGCTCGGCGGGGCCACTACGAGAGGGGAAGGGGACCACGTTTGAGGGGGGCGTGAGGGTGCCGTGTCTGATGCGCTGGCCGGGTCACATTCCCGCCGGGTCCGTGTGCCACGAAATGGCAGCCACGATCGATCTCTTCCCGACGATCGCGAAGCTGGTGGGCGCGGAACTTCCTTCGCACCCGATCGACGGTCTCGACATCTGGCCACTCATGAGCGGGCAACCCGATGCGAAGACACCCCACGAGACTTACCTCTACTACTGGGGCAATGAACTCCAGGCGATCCGGTCCGGCGAGTGGAAGCTGCATTTCCCGCATGCCTATCGCTCACTCACCGGTCAGCCGGGCCAGGATGGAAAACCGGCAGGTTATACCGAGGAGAAGCTCGAACTATCTCTCTATAACCTCGATACCGATATCGGCGAATCCAAGGACCTCAAAGCGGCCCAGCCCGAAGTTGTGGCCCGATTGGAACAACTCGCCGACAAGGCCCGCCTCGAACTGGGCGATTCCGCCAGGAAAATGACTGGAGCAGGCTTCCGGGCACCGGCACAGGTCGAGTGAGTGATTGTTCACAGGAAGGGGCGACGCGACGGTGACAGCCCGTACCGCCTCATTCCCCGCGAGGAGTCAGCTCTTCGCGGATGCTGTAGGTGTCCTGTTCTCGCCCGGTATTCGCCACGATCAGCTCGGCCAACAGCCCCAGCGATATCGCCTGGGCTCCCAGCAGCATTGCTCCGAGTGAATAGAACAGCAGCGGGCGTGAACCGATGGGTGAGGGGGACATCACTCCCAGGACATTCATCAGCAGCCATAGCACGCTGAGCCAGCCCAATCCCAACAGTCCGAACCCGAAGCAGGTCAGCCCCAAGGCTCCCAGCATGTGCTGGGGACGCTGGCCAAAGCCGGTGAGGAACTTGACGGTCAGCAAGTCGAGAAATCCGCGCATGAAGCGTCGGACACCATACTTCGATTGGCCGAACTGACGCGGGCGGTGCTTGATTGCCAGTTCGCCGACTTTGAACCCGCGAGCATGGGCCAGTACCGGGATGAAACGGTGCAGTTCACCGTACAGCCGAATCTCGCGGGCGACCTCGGCCCGGAACAGCTTCAAGCCACAATTGTGATCGTGTAGCCAGAGACCGGTCAGCCACCCGATCATCGCATTGAAAACCTTGCTGGGATAGACCTTGTGCAAGGGGTCAAGCCGGCGTTCCTTCCAGCCGTTGATGACATCGAAGCCCTCATTCAGCTTCTGGAGAAAAGCCTGGATCTCGGCGGGATCATCCTGCAGGTCGGCATCCATCATCAGAATCAGGTCGCCGCACGCGGCCCGCATTCCCGCCGTCAGAGCAGCTGCCTTGCCAAAATTCCTCCGAAACCGGATTGCCCCCACCTGCGGGTGAGCTGCCACCAGCTCTTGAATCACATTCCAGGATCCATCCGTCGACCCGTCATCCACGAACAGGACTTCAAAAATCTCCCCACATCCCGCGCAGCTGCGTTCGATCTGCGAGTACAGTTCTCGGAGGCTGTCCTCTTCATTAAGAACGGGGACAATGATACTCAGCATGCCGGAAATCCTGGGCGGGGAACAATTGCGTCATTGTCACGGTAGCGAGTCGGACCGCCAGCGAAAAGCGGGTCAGAGACACCACATGCGTAGCATTCACGGTCCCGGGATTGTTCGATTGACCTGACTAGCGGGGAAAATCTCAGAACTCGACACTATCATGCCGTGATCCTTCCAACACCTGAGTGCGTTGTGTCGTAGAAGACTCATCACCTGGGACCAAAATTCATGCGTGACTTTGATACTGTTGTCTCTTCCAGCCCTAGGAAGATGTGCCTGGCAGCAGCGAAGGACTGGAAGCACGCCATGTGGAGCACTCGCAGATTCCTTGTCGTGCTGTCTCTGCTGTTCGGTCTATCGACCTCTGTTTTCGCGTTAGAAGTGCGAGATGTTCGCTGGGGATTCAATAACGCCGTCAAAATTAACTCGTTTAATCTTTGCTCGATCGACTTGATCAATCCATCGTCCGAACCTTTTCAAGGCCCGGTGAAGTTGATCCCCGATGGTGGCCTGGGCCGAGGAGACAATACTCCCTGGGTTGATTTGAATCTTTATGTCGGACCCGGTGAGACACGAACGGTTCAGTTTGTTCCGTTCGTTACCGCATATACCAATGAATGGAAAGTTGTGTGGGGGGAAGGCGAACAGGGACGATCCGTGTTCACGTGCCCGAATCGAAAAGTCTCCCGCCAGGTCACGGTCCAGTTCCTGGCTTCGCAGGGAGTGTCGTCGCCACTCACGGGAATCGAAGTGTTCCGCGATGAGGACTTTCCCATCGGGGCGTCGGGAGCTGAAGTTTTAGGGGGTGTGGT
>CANJZR010000600.1 GCA_947479075.1 Planctomycetaceae bacterium | reverse complement strand
GAGGCGGCGTTGATCTCCGCTTCCTTCTGCATCGCTTCGATCTGCTCTTTCGAGAGACCGGACGACTGCTTGATCTCGACCTTGTGTTCCTTGCCGGTGCCCTTGTCCTTGGCCTTCACGCTGAGGATGCCGTTCACATCGATGTCAAAGCTGACTTCGATCTGCGGCGTGCCGCGTGGGGCGAGGGGGATGCCTTCGAGGTTGAACTGGTCGAGCAGACGGTTGTCGTTGGCCATCGGGCGTTCCCCCTGGAACACGCGAACGGTCACGGCGGTCTGGTTATCGGCAGCGGTCGAGAAGGTCTGGGACTTGGTGGTGGGGATGGTGGTGTTGCGTTCGACCAGGGCGGTCATCACGCCCCCTTCGGTTTCGATCCCGAGGGAGAGCGGAGTCACGTCGAGGAGGACCACATCCTTCACATCGCCACCGATGATCGCACCCTGGACAGCTGCGCCCACGGCGACGACTTCGTCGGGATTCACACCCTTGTGAGGTTCCTTACCGCCGAAGATCTTCTTGACCAGTTCCATGACCATCGGCACGCGGGTGGAACCGCCGACGAGGACCACTTCATCGATCTGCGAAGGCTGGAGCTTGGCATCCTTGAGGGCCTGCTCCACGGGCTTGCGGCAGCGTTCGACCAGCGGGTCGATCAGCTTTTCGAACTGAGACCGCGTGATGTTCATCTGCAGGTGCTTGGCACCGCTGGCGTCAGCGGTGATGAACGGCAGATTGATCTCGCTGTTCTGGGCCGAGGAGAGTTCCTTCTTGGCCTTTTCCGCAGCTTCACGCAGACGCTGGAGAGCCATCGCATCCTTGCGGAGGTCGATGCTGTTGTCCTTCTTGAAGCTGTCGGCGATGAAGTTGATGAGGACTTCGTCGAAGTCGTCACCACCCAGGTGGGTATCGCCGTTGGTGGCGAGCACTTCGATCGAGCCCGCTTCGACTTCGAGGACCGACACGTCGAACGTGCCCCCGCCGAGGTCGAACACGCAGATCTTTTCTTCCTTCATCTTCTCGAGGCCGTATGCCAGTGCAGCGGCAGTCGGCTCGTTGATGATCCGGACGACTTCCAGACCGGCGACCTGGCCAGCGTCTTTGGTGGCCTGGCGCTGGGCGTCGTTGAAGTACGCGGGGACGGTGATGACGGCCTTGTTGACCTTGTGGCCGAGGTAGTTCTCGGCAGCGTCCTTGAGCTTCATCAGCACGCGGGCCGAGACTTCGGGGGGAGTGTACTGACGGCCGTTGATGTCGACCTTGACGTACTCTTCCTTGCCGCCGACGACCTTGTACGGAACGATCTTCTCTTCCGACTCGACTTCGGAGTGACGACGTCCCATGAACCGCTTGATCGAGTAGATCGTGTTCTTGGGGTTCGTGACGGCCTGCCGCTTGGCGGGCTCGCCGACGAGGATGTCGCCCTTGTCGGTGAATGCGACGACGCTGGGCGTCGTGGGGTAACCTTCCTGGTTGGGGATGACCTTGATTTCGCCCCCTTCCATGACCGCGACGCACGAGTTGGTCGTGCCGAGGTCGATGCCGATGATCTTTTCGCCAGAAACAGCCATGGGTAAGGCTCCTTGGAGGGGCCGGTTGGTGGCCTAGGGGGTTGGGTCTAGGGCCGAGGGCCTTGGTTCGTGTTGAGTGTTGTGAACCGACTAGTGGTCGGGACGGTCACAGTATTATGCAAAGGCAATGCCAGTGATCGGCCCAATTCGGTAATGATTCGCAAAGTGATTCGTGAAAACACTTTGCCACTTTCGCTCGATTCACACCCGATCGCCTTTGCCAGAACGGCAGTTGTGTGGTCGTGGTTGAATCGCGATCAGCGCGCAAAAATGGCAGTCGGTGTGCGGTACGAGTTTCGAGGATCGTGCGCGGGCCAATTGCGGCATCTGGGCCGATGCGAGACACTCCGGTCGCTACCGGCCCCTCACCGATGGGGTTCGAGACATTTTCAGCATCGCGAGCACATGAACGTCACCGTCCTTTCCCCAGACTCCACGCGCACTCGATTCTGCGAGCTGGTCTCTCTGGCTGGCGGACAGGTTGTCGAAGCGGGGGACGAGGCTCAGGCACAGATCACGCTCGTGTCCGGCGACCTACCCTCGTGCCGGCAGGTCGTTCCCGAACTCGTTCACCAGGGAAAGACGGTCTGGCTGGTCCCGGAAGCTGGCCTCGGTTCCGACTTCATTTACGCACAAATCCCGGTCGATGACGAGTTCCCCCGCCAACTGCGGGCGATCTGGCCGTTGCGGTTGTGTCCGGCCGTCGTGGAGCTGAAACGCAAGCTGGCAGAGCTGAGCCTGGGACCGGTGCTGCACCTGCAGATGGAACGGTCGAATGCGGGCGGACCCACGTTCGATCCGGAGCAGGCTCATGTCGCGTGGCTGCAGGATGCCGATCTGCTGCGCAGCCTGGCAGGCGGTGACTACAAGAGGGTGACCGCAATCCATTCGGGACACTCCTCACAGGGAATCACCACTGCGTCGGTGAGCTTGAACGGAGACAACGTCCCCGATGCGATGTGGTCGTATCGCGCGGGGGGCACGCCCCGCACGGAACTGACAGTCACGACCGAGCGTGGTGCGGCAGTACTTCTGTGGGTGGGTGATGCTGCACCGACGCTCACCGTGAATTGTCAGTTGGTCGGGTTGCCTGCGTCGTCGGACTCCCTTCGTCCTGCGGTTCACAGTTCGTCCAGCGCATTGGCTGGTGGTCGATCTGAGGGGCAGGCGGAGGGGCACGACCTGGGACAGTCCAGCGATGGAGCTGCGGCACTGCCACCCGGAGTGACCAGCTGGGGCGAGGCGGTACGGGCGTTCGACTTGCTGGATGCGGCGCGGCGATCACTCACTCGAAAGCGGACCGTCGAGCTGCAGTTTGAATCGACCTCGGAACGCAGCCAGTTCAAGACGCACATGACAGCTGTGGGATGCAGCTTGCTGCTGCTGACGATGTTCGGGCTCATCGGCTTGCTCTTTGCCGGGCGGATGCTGGACCCTCGTGACACTCAACAGAAGCAGTCGGAAACCGCTGGCTTTGTGCTGACCGCTGCGGACTTCGATGGCACGCAATTGAATTCATACGGTCGGGAGAAGATGTTTGAAATCGTC
>CANJZR010000599.1 GCA_947479075.1 Planctomycetaceae bacterium | reverse complement strand
GCCAGACGTTTGGCAACTCGCGGCCCCTGGAACTGAGGGTTGTTCTCCAGCAGTTTCTGATTGCGATAGCCGAGCCACACCAGCCCGGCAATCACCACAGCTGCGATTGGAAGGATCAGAATCCGAAATCGGCGAATCGAGGAAGTCATGGGGGAAGAGCAAACGCGGGAGGTCGATCGTCACTACGCGATTCTGACGCACGATCACCCGTTCTTCCACTGGGACCTGCTCCTCGATGTGGGTGAAGTGGCGTGGACGTGGCGGTTACTGGACGAGCCGAGCGGGGAGAGTCACCCGCGAGCTGAGCGAATCGCTGATCATCGGCGGCTCTATCTCAACTACGAAGGCCCGGTCAGCGGCAATCGTGGCAGTGTCACACGCTGGGACTGGGGGACGTACTCCATCGTTGAGCAGAACGCCGACCAGATCACAGTCCAGCTGCGGGGAACACAGGGTGAGTGGCTGGTTCATCTGCCTCGAACGTGAACCACCGGAGTGTCGGCCCGTTTTCCACAATCGGACGCGACTCGGCCCAAAATCGTCATTTCCGCACACCAGAACGATAACCTGTATCACTTAAACGGATTACGACAAACCGTTCGGAATATTGAAATGCGGAGCCACCTCTTCCAATTGGTTTTCGGTCGGCGCCAGTCGTAGAATGAATCTCGTTAATGCAGCGCTGCGAATTGCAACATTTTGCAGGAGTTCCTCATGGCCATGCGACAGCTCACGGCTTTGCCGGTCTTCAACGAAGAGGCCCATCTCCTGGATGTCCTGCCCGAGGTTCGTAAATACTCGCAGGATGTTCTGGTCGTCGACGATGGTTCCACCGACCGGACGCCTCATCTGCTGTCCGAGATGGACGGTATCCAGGTCATCCGGCACCATCGCAACATGGGTTACGGTGCGGGGCTGAAGACCGCGTTCGACTATGCGATCGAGCATGGGTATGACGCACTCGTCACGATTGACTGTGACGGGCAACATGAGCCCCAGCTGATTCCGGCGATGGTGGCAGCTCTGGTCGATGAGGACGGTCACCTGGCCGATATCGTCTCCGGCAGCCGGTATCTCAAGGACTTCGAGGGCGACAACTTCGCCCCTGAGGACCGTCGCCGCATCAATATGCAGATCACTCGCCAGCTGAACGAGTGTTTTGGCCTGTCGCTGACCGATGCGTTCTGTGGCTTCAAGGCCTACCGCGTCGAGTCACTGCCGAAGTTCGACATCACGGAACTCGGTTATGCCATGCCGCTGCAGCATTGGGTTCAGGCGGTACGACATGAGATGGTGATCCGCGAATTTCCCGTGCCTCGAATTTATCTCGATGAAAAGCGGTCGTTCGGCGGCTCGCTGGATGATGCCCGCAAGCGGATGGCCTATTATCAGGAAGTCCTCCGCCGGGAAATGGCTCAGCAGCACCTCGACTGCGGGTGTCCGGGAGCGTAGCGGGATGTCGAGGTCTGCTTCATTCAGGACTGACAGGAATGTCTGTCCTGATGAAAACAGGCCGTCGGATAGACGTCTCGGACTGTCGAAAAATCGAAGCGGTCTTCGTTGTAAGGGTTCATTGCTGTGCCGAATTCATTTCGTGCTCCGGCTCAGCATGGTGAGATCCTGCTCCTCCCGACCGGCTCGCTGATGGAGCTCGTACGGGAGAACGAAGCGGCGCTGAGTGCCTCCCGGTCACTGGCCTCGTCACGAGCTGAGGCACGCCGGGAAGTCCTCGATATTGCCACCGGTTGGACTACCGGGTTGATTGGCCCGACCGAACTGCCGCCTGATCCACCGTTCTGGGTCATCGGTGGCCACCAGCCAGAGCTGTTTCATCCGGGAGTGTGGGCCAAGAATGCTGTCATCAGCAGGTTGGCGACCGAACTGAGCGGCGTTGGCTTGAATCTGGTCGTCGACAACGACCTCTGTGCCAAGTCGTCGGTGTCTGTTCCCCACAGTCCCGATTCGCAGCGCATGGCCACTTTGGAGTGGGACGAGCCGAGACCGCACGCGCCCTGGGAAGAACGACCAGCTCCCGACGCAAAGCTGTTCGACTCGTTTGGTGAGCGATGTCAGCAGCATCTGAAACCCTGGGGTATCGATCCGCTGTCAGCGTCTCAGGACTGGGCCGCAGTACCCGAGCGAGGAATCGTCGATCGACTGGTTCGGCTGCGATCACTCTTTGAACGGTCGTGCGGATTGCGGAATCTGGAACTCAAAGTCTCGGATCTTGCCGACACGCGGAGTTTCCGCCGGTTCCTGTTCCACACACTCCAAAATGCGGAGTCACTGTGGCAAACCTATAATACGGCTCTGAGCGACTATCGCACCATCCATCGCATTCGCAGTCGCAGCCATCCGGTGCCCGCGCTCGACTCGACCGAGTATGGTCTTGAAGTGCCGTTCTGGGTGTGGCGGGCCGGCGAGACTCGACGCAGCCGACTCTTTGTTCGACCCATCACTTCGGGGTTGCTCGCACTGCATGATGGGCAGCAGGAATTGGGGCGTCTCTCCTCGTCATCGGAGTCAGTGGCACTTGAGCAGCTGGCCGATCTGCGGCGCCAAGGGTGGAAGATCCGCCCTCGGGCACTCACCTTGACGCTGTTTTGCCGCGCGTATCTCGGTTCCGTTTTCGTGCATGGCATCGGCGGGGCGAAGTACGACGAGATGACTGATGTCCTGATCGAGCGCTGGCTGGGACACACGCCGCCATCTCTGATCGTCGCGACTGCGACATTGCGACTGTTTGAGTCCTTTGTGCCGCGACGCGTCGAGTCATTGATTGCCCAGGACCAGCATGAGTTGCGGCGGGTTCACTGGAACCCCGAGTCCGTTTCCGCGTCCGCTCACTCCGCCATCCAGGCCCCTGCACTCATCGCCGAGAAGCAGGAACTGATCACTGCTGCGATGGCCCCATCTGCTCGCCATAGCCAGATTCAACGGATCAATGCAGCACTCCGCTCCGGGCTGGCGGATTATGAGCAACGGATCCGCAGCGACCTGCAAAGCAAGCTGGCGTCTCTCCCGCATCAGGTCGCTCTGAGAGGCAGAGAATACTCTGCCAACCTGTTCCCCGCCGCGACGATTCAGGAGCTATTCCAGCGGATCGAACATCAAGTCAT
>CANJZR010000598.1 GCA_947479075.1 Planctomycetaceae bacterium | reverse complement strand
TTCACCACCGGCAAAAACGACCTTACGTCCCTTGAGCAGCTTGCGGACATCGAGGACATCAGGTTCAGGCCACGACTCATCGCTGACGGCCTCTTCCTCTTCTTCCTCGTACTCGTCTTCCTCTGCTTCCGGTTCGACGACAGCTGCGCGGCTGCGGCTGCTGCCAGCGCTGGCCGAGCGACGAGTTGAGCGAGCTGGAGGGGCGACATCGACCTCATCGTCACTGTCGTCATCCTGATCCTCGTCGTCATCTCCCATCAGCTCATCGCTGAGGTCGTCGTCAGCAAGGTCTTCCTTGTCTTCTTCCTCGTCGATTTCGGGGAAACCACCTGCGTCGACGCGACGTTCGATTTCTTCCAGAACTCGCTCGAATCCGGGGTGATCCTCAATGATCGGAGCCGATTCCAGAACCGACTCGAACAGGTTGTACAGCTCGCGGCTGGTGGGGGCGACACCGAGTTTGAGCAGGCTTTCGACGCTCTCGGCGACTTCACGCCACTGCTCGTCGCCTTCGTCCTCGCTCTCGATATTCTTGATCTCGTCGAGGAGTCCCTGCAACTTGCTGAAGAGCTGAGCACGTTCCTTGCTGCGTTCTTCGCTGTTGAGGCTCTCCGACTCGAGAGCTCCAATGCGGGACTGCAGGTCGGCCCAGCGACCTGGATCAGCGGGGTCGTCGAGACGCATATGCCGCTTGATCAGGATATGCTCCCGGGCAGCCACTCCACGCAACCAGCGGAAGACAGCGTTCTGGTCGAAATCCCAGTAGTCGTTGACCTGCGAAACACCCATGCGGACAGCCGACTGAGCTTCCGCCAGCAGATCGAGGGCCTGTTCAAAGACCAGGCGATCGCGGCCTTCGTCTGAGAGCAAGCGGCGAGCCAGCGAAGTCGCAGCTGCCATGTTCTCAAAACACTCGGCCAGGTCTTCGAGCAGTCGTGTATTCTCTGGTGGACGCCACTGGGACGAGAGCATCCACAAGTAGCAATCAGGCAACTCCTTCGCACGGCGAATCAGTTCACGATCGACGGGCGAGATTTCGACCTGATAATCGGCCCGCTTAGCCAGCAGGGCCTGACGATCGATGGCCCACAGCAGCGACTCTCGCTTGAGCCGGCAACGTGTCTCAATCATCGGGAGATCGTCGTCCGTGATCGGCATCGCGCCGCCACGTCCGGGCGTCCGTCCGCCCATGGCAGATCCGCTGTCGAGATCTTCACGAAAATCGCGAGAACGAGACGAAAGAACGGGCTCGGGTTCGCGAACTTCTTCACGCGATGAGGAACCTCGGATCGGTGCTCCCCCCTTGGTGAGCTCCAGCAAGCAAGCTGCGAGTGCCCGCAACTCAGACTTGAGTTCCATATCTTCTTGAGAGTCTCGAACCAGCTTCTCGGTCAATTTCGTGAGCAAACGATTCAGTTCAAACTGCATTCGAATTTACCTTTTGGGCCCTTCTTCAACTGGGAATTTCAGCGCAAAACTTGGGGAGGCGAAATCTTCCGAAGTACGGAAAAATTGAAGACACAAACAGTTACAACAACAGTCTCTGAGGCTAGATCCTGGTTTCAGTTGAAGTGTCCTGTGGCACCCTCAAAAGAAGGAGCCACTAATTCTGAGAACGCCGCCCCGTCCATGCGATGTCATCCCCAACCGAAACTACTATACCCAAGCATATGGTGATATGCACTCGATTTTTTCGGTAAATTCAAGAAGTCTCATAGAAGCAAAAACGCATTCCCATCTGTGCGATAATGCTCGCTCGTCCAAAATGAATTCACGAATCGACAGGCAATTTCTCGCCCACAAGTCGACTCTCCGTTAACGTATCCGTACATGAAGTGGGGTCGGTCCGGATGCTGACCAGTCGATCGTATTTTTCCGAATGATTCGCAATGCTGAGCTGGGATGATTCCAGTCGGATGAGTCTCATACATTGCGAAACCCTGATCTTGGAAGCTAAGTCATGCAGTCGATTCGTCGTTCCGTTGTCGCTCGGAATCATCAGGTGCGGGGCGGCTTCACGCTGCTCGAACTTTTGATTGTACTCGCCATTATCGGTGTCATCGCGGCGATGGTCGTCCCACGCTTCCTGTCTCAGCAGAAGGGTGCGAACGTCAAGTTGACTCGCACGGCCATTATGAATCTCGAAAAGGCCTGCGAGCTGTACGCGACGGAACATGACGGCGAATGCCCGACGGGGAACCAGGACGCACTGCAGGTTCTCCTCAAGCCGACTGACAAGGAAGGCAAGCCGATGAAGCAGTATGTGGACAAGGTTCCGCGCGACGCCTGGGATCAGCCTCTGTTTTACGAGTCTCCCAACACCAAGGTGACTGACACTGACCGACCCGCCATCTGGTCATCCGGCCCGAACCGTCAGAATGAGAATGGCGAAGGCGACGATGTGAACAACTGGAAGGATCTGGGGAAATAAGCTCGGTGTCTCGACCGCTCCTCTCGATCAAAGTCGAGTAAACACAGCTGTCGCCGAGTGAAATTGAATTGGCACGAATGCATCGCGATCCCAGAGGTGGCGGTGCATTTTGTCGTTTTTTCAAAGCTGCCAATTCCCTGTCTTGCCTCATTCGCGAACTTTGACAATACTTTCGGCAGGATTTGCCGGACGGCACAACTCCCTAACCACATTGAACATCCCTCGCTTGCTCATGGAAGGCAGGCGGATGTTCGGATGACGTGTGGCTAGATTCTGCGTCGGCATTCAGCGAGGAAGGGACTCCCGCATGGCTGATTCTCTGAAATTAATTCACGCGACTCGCCTGCTTCTGGACGAGCCCGTACTGGGCACTGGTCCGTTATCCAGTGAAGAACGACGGCTGGTAGAAGACGCGACCATCACGGCATTTCACCGGGTGGTCGAAGCCTGTGTGGATCGTCGCGCAGACCTTCTGATACTCAGCGGTGACACGTTTGATGAGACCTCGTTCACTCTGCGGGCCAGGGCGACGCTGACCGATGGGCTGGATACCCTCAATGAAGAGGGCGTATCGGTCTTCATTACGCCCGGCATGATGGACTCTGCCTTGTCCTGGAAACGGCTGGGGAGTCTGCCCGACTGTGTCACTCTCTTTACCAGTGAACAGGACAGCCCCGTCGACATCAGCGA
>CANJZR010000597.1 GCA_947479075.1 Planctomycetaceae bacterium | reverse complement strand
TCGCGGATTGCAACCTGTCGACGCTCATGGCTATTTGCTACCTCCGAGTGACTTTTCGACCGCTGAGTCAGATCAGTTGCCCCGCTTACGAGACATCAAGTCGCTGCCCAACGGGAAAGCCGGACAGCTCTGGGGAGACCCGATCGTGGCAGCGGGCGCAAAGCTCTGTAGCGAGCTGCTCGTCCAGAAGGGCACGCTCGACTCGTATTGGACTCGGTTCGGCCTGGAAGCGGTGATTGCTCCGCCTCCACCATCGACCGTACCCACAGACATTCCCGTCCCCCTCGTGTTTCAATTGTTGACGAAGAAGAAGGGGCCCCCTCATCCTCGAGAAGGCCGATTGATCATCTGGGGCCGGGCTCCGGGTGATGACGCCTTGGAGCCAACCGTCGCGCAGAAGATTGGTCGCCTGGAAGAGTACGTAAAACTGCTCAAGTCACTGGAACTTCCCGAGGATGGACTCGTGCTTGACCTTCGTCCGTTCAGCGCGATTCGGCGAATCAGCCGAGAGGAACTCAATCACGAGATCCTGCGATAGTCGTGGAATTGAAGTCGTGATTGCCCAACCATGTCGATGAAAAGCGTGAGGGGCTCTCAGCCCTCAGTCGTTTCCGGAGCCCAGGTTTCCAGTCGCTGCCGGGCCAGATCGGCCCAGGGACCGCGTGAATCAAACGTCAGGTACTGACGCCACAGGGCGACCGCTTCGTCGCCGCGTCCCAGTTCGGCGAGCGTCTCGGCCTTCTGCAACACGGCATCCGGGTAATCGGGATGCACGTTCAGGGCGACATCAAACGCCAGCAGAGCTGCCTCGGGCTCACCGACTTCGCGATGCAAGCTGCCAATTTGTGTCCAGGCTTCCAGATAATCGTGATCGAGTTCCACGGTCACGTAAAAGCGTTCGAGCGCCCCACGCGGGTGATCAGCTCGATACAAGGCCTCTGCCAGATGAAAGTGATACTCCGCTGTCGGCGGGCCGATCATGAGCGCCATACGGAACGCCTCGATCGCTTCGTTGAGCTCGCCGTTGTCGTAGCACGAACACCCCCGGTCAAACCACTCTCTTGCGGTCTGCGTTGAAGGAGCAAAAGCTCGATCGAGTTTTAACTCGAACGGAGGCTCGCGATCATCAGGCTGCGGTTTCCGCGCCTGCCCCGGCTCGTCAAACGTGAAGACTCGCTGCCGAGTCGATGGCACAAGCAGGCCATGTTCGTCCTTGATCAGGACGCGTTCATCGCGAGTGAGGATCTCCAGCTGCTCCAGCGGGCGCAGGTCGCCCCGCACGACGCTCGGTAGCGTGCGCAGGCTCTCTTCCAACTCCCGACGCGAGACCCCTGAGACCAACAGATCGCTCAGCTTGCGAGCGCTGGTGACTTCCTGAAAGTCGAAATACGGCAACCGAAAGACCCGTTTCACCGCGCGGATCAGTCCCAGTCGCTCCCAGCCACGAATGACATGTACCGACACCTTCAGCAAACCGCTCAGCATCGCAGGTGTGTAGAGCCGCCGGACTTCCGCCTGCTGCTCAGTCAGCCCCAGTGCCTGCAGCCACTCCGATTCTCGCAGAACTCGGATCGTGGCTCCTTCGGCCTGCAGCTGCTGAACCTGCTGGAGCTTCACGCTCGGCTGACCATCCTCTTCCAATGGCCACCCTTCCTCGCCAATGATGAGCAGCGTGGAGTGGCGACTGACATGCTCAGAGACGGTTCCTCCGTGTTGGGCGATCAGTTCAGCCGCCTGCGCATGCGTCATCGAGGCGAGTGTGCCAGTCAGGGCGACACGCTCACCCGCCAGGATCGGGGAATTGGTCAGGGATTCGGTCACGGCAAGAGTCGGGCAAAGTGATTGTTGCTTCAATCTCCGGAGTGTATCCGAGCAGCGATGCGAGGTCTGCCGTCAGCTGGGGACGACCGTCCGTATTGAGATGTCCTATTCCGTTGCCCTGCGAAAAGTCACTGCGAGCGGGAACCTCGGCAGGACAGGTTGTGTCCGCCCCGCTACAATCCTGTCGCCTGGCCCTGCCCGCGTAAGAGCTGTCGGACTCTGTCATGATCTTCGTTTTGGACAACTACGACTCCTTCACCTACAACCTGGTGCAACGGTTCGGTGAAATTGATGCGTCAGCTGAGATTCTGGTCGCCCGCAATGACCAGATCACCCTGGCGGAGATTCATGCCCTCAAGCCCGACCGGATTCTGGTTTCGCCCGGCCCCTGCAGCCCCGGAGAAGCGGGGATTTCCAAGGCTGTGATCGAGGAGTTCGGCCCGACCGGGATTCCAATCCTGGGCGTGTGTCTGGGCCATCAATGCATGGCTGAGGTCTACGGGGCCCAGGTTGTGCGGGCAAAACGCCTGATGCACGGCAAGACTTCAGAGATTCACCACGACGGAAAAGGCGTGTTCGCCGGACTGCCAAATCCGTTCACGGCCACCCGCTACCATAGCCTTGTCGTGCCGGAAGAGACGCTCACGGCGGAACTGGTCGCATGTGGCTGGACACGTGATGCGGACCATCCCAGCGAGATCATGGCGATGCGTCATGCCCGCTACCCGGTCCACGGGGTCCAGTTCCACCCCGAGAGCTTCCTGACCGATTCAGGGATCGAACTGCTCAAGAACTTCCTGCGGATGCCGAAGAGCCCGCCGAAGTAATCGCGAGTCAGGCTCTCAGCGAGCGGCAGACGTGAGTCTGTCGTGAATGTGCATCTCCTCGCAGTGATGACGATAAGTTCGCGTAAACGCGACATCCGAGCGACTTCGCCTGCAACATGCTTTTCACGGTTTGAAGCACCATCAGGCTGACGCCCGACGCTCGCCAGGTGGTCCTCACGAACGGTTTACATGTCGTCCATGTCGATTGTGGAGTCGTCTTCTGGCTCACCATCCGGGCGGGAAAAGCCGTATTTCTTGAGGCGGCGGTCCAGCGTCGTCCGCTCGACTCCCAGAATGCGGGAGGCCTTGGACTTGTTCCAGGAGCAGGACCTCAGCACAGCCTCGATATACATGCGCTCGACATCGTCGAGATTACGTCCGGCCTGGATCAGGCTGTCCCACAAACGATACCGGGGATCAAACGTTGTTTCGCCCGTGGGGTTCTCCAGGCGATCTTCGGCAGCGGGCACGACCACAGGTG
>CANJZR010000596.1 GCA_947479075.1 Planctomycetaceae bacterium | reverse complement strand
GTTGCATCATGCCGATCTGGTCTGGCTGGGCAGCGAGTTTGAAGGGATGTCCAACAGCCTGATGGAGGCGATGGCCTGTGGACGACCGATCGTGGCGACGGCAATTCCACCTAACCAGGAGCTGATTCAGCACGGAGTCCACGGGTATCTGGTGAATGTCGGTGATAGCGCCGGGTTCGCTCAGTTTTCCCTCAAGCTGATGCATGAACCGGAGTTGGCATCCCGAATGGGGGACGCCGCCCGCCAGAAAGTGGAGACCGAGTTGTCAGTGTCCCGCATGGTCGAGCGACATGTCGCTCTCTACCGAGAGATCATGGGACAACCTGTTCTCCGATAATCTGTGCCGATCTGTGTTATCCGTGTCCCTCATTTCTCGGACAGATATGGGGGACACGGATTTTACGGATGACACAGATGGAAGAGATCAGAAATGGGAAACGATCTGCGTGAAGCTGTTCTATTCGGGAAGTGGGCAACCGGCTCGTCAACGCGTACTATCTTAATAGCTGCGTTTTTCGTCGTGTGTGGCATCCTGTGAATGTGAGTGAGTCAACCCATGCATGTGGCCATCGTGACCGCTGGCGGAGCCGGGATGTTTTGTGGCTCGTGCATGCAGGACAACACGCTGGCCCGCGGGCTGATTGCCACCGGAACGCGGGTCACTTTGATCCCGACCTACACGCCGATTCGGGTCGATGAGCCGAATCAGAGTCAGTCCCGGATCTTTTTTGGTGGGATCAATGTCTATTTGAATGCGAAATCGAAGCTGTGGGCAGGGTTGCCCGTCTGGAGCAAGTCGTGGCTCGACTCACCGTGGCTGATTCAACAGTTGACTCGATTTGGAGTCAGCAATGACGCCGCCGAGCTGGGGGACTTGACGCTCAAGATGCTGGCCGGTGGCGACGGGCCGTTGCGCGAGGCGGGGGAAGAGCTGGCCCGATTCATTGGACGAGAGCTGAAGCCCGATATCGTCGTGTTCAGTAATGCACTGTTAAGTGGATGCCTGCCGCAGATTCGTCACGAGTTCGGTGGTCCGATCGTCTGCGTGCTGCAGGGGGACGATGTCTTTCTCGATGGACTTACCGATTCTCACCGGGCGACCGCGATTGCAGCTGTGTCGGAGCGGGCGAATGGGTTTGATGGGTATCTCACTCATTCCAAGTTTTACCGTGATCGGATGGCGGCGATGTTGAGCCTGCCGGTCGAGCGGTTTCAGACGATTCCGCTGTCGATCGACCTGACTCCCCATATCGGGACGCCCGGGGAACGTGAGGGTCAACCGTTTACCATCGGGTACTTTGCCCGACTGGCCCCGGAGAAGGGCTTGCACCTTTTGGTCGATGCGTTTGAGCTCATGCGGGAGAAGCGCCCTGAAGCCCAGCTGCGGATTGGCGGGTACGAACCGGCCCAGCACCGCTCGTATATCCGAACTCAGAAGAACCGGCTGGCGAAGTTCGGTTCGGATGTGCAGTTTGTGGGGAGTCCCGATTCGATCGACGAGAAGATTGCGTTCTACCGCTCGATCGATGTGCTGTCCGTACCGACTGACTTTGAGGAACCGAAAGGTCTATCGGTACTGGAGGCCTGGGCCAACGGTGTTCCGGTCGTACAGCCCGCAGCGGGTGCGTTTCCAGAGCTCATTGGGGATCGAGGTGAGGGGGGCTTACTCGTCCCACATCGAGATGCGCAGGCGCTCGCCGATGTTTGGAGCCGGATTTATCGGGATCCGAAGGAGCGGCTCAGCCTGGCGAAGAGTGGACACCAGAGGGTGAGGGAGCGGCACTCACATGAGGCAGCTGCCAGGGAGACACTGAGGGTGCTAGAGAAGATCTCGCAGAGAGATCAGTGAGCGGCTTGGAGCAAGGTGTCGGCGAGTTGCGACGGAAGCAGTTGCAGGCCGTGAATGATGGTAAGAGTCGAGGGCTCGCCCAGTCGCATGCGGGCTCAACCCGGTTCGTAAAGACTCGCCACCCATTCTCCGTAACCGTTGTATTTGACGGTATCGAAATTCTCGCGAGAGCCGAGCATCCATTCGTACTGCTGGCTCCAGCGGGGGTGCGGAACCGCTGGGTCGACGTTGGCCTCGAAGGAGTACTCGTGTGGGTTTAGCGAGTTCCAGAAAGTCGACGGCTGTTTGTCTGTCAACTCGATCTTGACGATCGACTTGATGCTCTTGAACCCGTACTTCCAGGGGAAGACGAGGCGGACTGGGGCTCCGTTCTGTTTTGGGAGTGGGGCTCCGTAGATCCCTGTGGCGATAAAAGCCAGTTCGTTCGTCGCCTCGGCCAGCGTCAGACCCTCCTGGTAAGGCCACGGGTAATTGGAGTCGAGTTGTTGCCGGGCCTCAGCTGGTCGCATGAATGTTTCGAACCGGACGTACTTCGCCGTGGGAAGCGGATCCGCAGCTGCGATGAGGTCCCTGAGCGCGAACCCGGTCCACGGGACGCACATCGCCCATGTCTCCACACAGCGGTGGCGGTAGGCTCGCTCTTCCAGCGGGAACGTCGAGACGATCTGGTCGAGGTCGTACGTCCTGGGATTCTTGCATAGTCCAGTCACCTCGAACGACCACGGCGTCGGATTGAACCCCGAGATGTGCCGAAAGACTTCCTTGGACGATGTGAACTCGTAGAAGTTCGCAAACTGTTCGGTGTCGCGTTTGATCGACTCGGTGCGACCGTATTCAAACCTGGTCGAACGAGATGCCGGATACTTTGATGTATCGATCGCGACAGCTCCCGCAGCTGTCAGTTCCTGGTCGGTCGGAGCCTTCTGACATCCGGCAAGGAGGAGAGCCGACGCACTCATCTCCAAGAGGAATTCGCGTCGCGAGGGACGCTGGGCGCGAAACACCTCGAGCGGCGTGTGCAGTGACTGCGGTAAATCCCAGGGGCGACGCACAAATCCATTCACGACATTGGTCTCCGTAACCAGACTCCAGTCATGAATGATAGGAACTATCGCCAGCGGTCGACAGGGGCGGTGGGCCAGGGACCACTCGGTCGATAGCGGTAGATGACCTGCAGAGGCGGTCCATTGTTGATCGGAATGCTGGGAGGGGGCGGCCGCGTGACGATCCAGCGACCTGCCTCTGGGCCGGTCAGTGGAGCTGCTCCGGCAGGTTGACCATC
>CANJZR010000595.1 GCA_947479075.1 Planctomycetaceae bacterium | reverse complement strand
TGTTGAGACTTCAGGAGATAATTCACAGTACGCGAGAGCTTGGCACCGTAAGTCCCTTCGCCGGGACGGTGTCCGCGTGACAGAAAAGCCAGCATGCACAACCCGGTAATTCCAGGTTCGTCACGCGCCAGTCCATTGAATGAACCATCGGGCCTTTGAGTTCTGATCAGGTGTTCCAGGCCACGGTCGACGCTGCGTTCGACGGCAGCCCAATCGGCTTCTGTCAGTACGTCACGCGGTACCGAACGGTCAAATGTTTCACCCTTGACAGCATCCTGACCAACAGCTGGCTCGGCAAGGAGTAACAGAGTGCAGATCAATGCTGTCGCGGTAATTACGGACAGGGAGATACGCCGAACTGCAGTGTACTGCCGACAGTGAATTCTGATTGAGCGGATGAACTTTAACCCCATTGTCGGCTCCATCAGCACATCTCTCCGTCCAGAGCGGTTGGGCGAGGTGTTGCACGTTTTGTACCACTGCTTCGCCAGGTTCATGACTGACCGGCTCTCGCGTCCAACAAAGCAGGGTGAGTGTCTCTGCGAATTGTTCTTGTGAATGAATAAAGGTGAATCACACAATGACGTTAATCGGAACAGAGCCATACACTCCGAAGCAATACAATACCCTCATGTGTACTGGTAATTATGATTCGCCTCGCCGATAAGGCGAGTGTTGCGCAGGCTCTTTCGCCTGAAGTATGTGATGAACACAGCTGCATATTAAGCCTTGGGTATCACCAGTCACTTGAGTCAAACGAATGTCGACTCATGAACATGGCCTCATGATTACAGAGGATCGGTCTTCGTCAAGGCGCCAAATGCCTTCGCTGACTACGAAGATGAGAGCAATTCAAGAGGAGCAGTCCGTTTGTTGATGTGATACCCATCATCCAGTCCATCGGTATTAATCCAGGGTGAGAAAGTAAGTCATATCGAGAGACACTCGCGCGAGAATAGTTTGCATATGGGTGTAATTGATCGAGCTGAAGCCGATGTGGTACCCGCATGTGAGTCTGCGATATGTTGAAGTCCTTTATGTATGGCGCCACACCTCTTATTGAGAGAGCCATGTTACCCGCTGACGGATGAGTTGAGTCCGCAACGGTGATGCAGGAAGTACAAGGTGAGCGATCGAGCATTGAAGAAGATTCCGTCGCTGTCAGGGCCACCTTCATCTCGGTCGTACCAGGCAGTGCCTCCTGATCGACGCGAAGTGCTGCGGAGAGTGTCCGTGGAGGGCCGTTCGACAGCAGCCAATTCACCGGCCACTCCCGCAGCTGTCGCTGATCGTTTATCCTCCGGGTCGAAACTTCCCTGCCTTCCGGAGTGGTCATGAGCGATACGCTCTACATCGTCGACACGCTGTCTCTTGTGTTTCAGGTCTACCATGCCATCCGCCAGCCGATGACCGGCTCGCGCGGACAGCCGACGAACGCGCTGTTCGGTTTTACGGGCGATCTGGAGCACCTGATCAAGGAGAAGAAGCCGACACATCTGATCTGCGCCATGGATTCCAAGGGTGAAGCCGAACGGAACAAGATTTACGCTGCTTACAAGGCCCATCGCGAGGCGCCGCCCGAAGACCTGCAAGTCCAGATTCCACTCGTGCTGGACCTGATCCGAGCCTACAACATCCCGGTGGTGATCGTCCCGGGATGGGAAGCCGACGACGTTCTCGCCACATTGGCCACACGCGCAGCAGCCCAAGGAATGGATGTGCGGCTGGTCACGAATGACAAGGATGCCCGCCAGCTGTTGAGTGACAAGATCAAGATTTACAGCATTCGCAAGAAACGGATGTACGATGCCGAGGACCTGGAAAAGGAATGGGGGATCCGCCCGGATCAGGTGGTCGACTTCCAGTCATTGATGGGTGACAGCGTGGACGGCGTTCCCGGCGTTCCGCAAGTCGGGCCCAAGACAGCGACAGCTCTGATTCAGGAGTTTGGCACCCTCGAAAATGTGCTGGCGAATGCCGACAAGGTGAAAGGCAAGAAGGTCTCGCAAAACCTGAAGGAGTTCGCGGGTCTCGCTCACACGAGTCGCGAGTTGGTCCGCCTGCATCGTGAGTTGCCCATCGGGCTCGATTGGGAAACTGCCCGCGTGCACGATCCCGATTGGCCGAAGCTAGTCGAGCTGTTTACTGACTATGGATTCCGCCGTTACACCGCCGAGGCTCAGTCCCAGCTGTCGAAGACCTTACCCCAGGCTGCGGCAGAGATCCCGACTCGCGATTGGAAGATCGTCCACACCGAAGAGGAGTTCGAGAAGTTTCTTGCCGAGCTCAAGCAGCAGAGCAAGTTCTGCATCGATCTCGAAACGACCAGCCTCAATGCGATGGAGGCCGAGATCGTCGGCTGGGCCTTCTGCTGGCAGGCGGGTGTCGGGTACTACATTCCGGTGGATGGGCCGAGCGGTTCCAAGACGCTGAATCGGGCCAAGGTTCTGGACGCCCTGAAACCGATTATCGAAGACTCCGCTCGTACCGCCATCAATCAGAACATCAAGTACGACATGCTCGTCTTGAAGAACCATGGCGTGCAGATCGCAACTGTCGGGCTCGATCCGATGATTGGCGACTATCTGCTCGACGCCGGCGAACGCAGCCATGGCATCGATGCACTCACGAAGAAATACCTCGACCGCGAGAAGATTCCGACCAGCGACCTCATCGGCAAGGGAACACGCCAGCTCAAGATGTTCGAGGTCGATGTCGACAAGGTCGCCGAGTACGCCAGTGAGGACGCGGACTTTGCGTGGCAACTGGCCGACCGGATCGAACCGCTGCTCAAGGAGCAGTCGCTGTGGGATCTCTACTGGAATCTTGAACGTCCACTGATTTCGATCCTCGCTCAGTTGGAAATGAACGGGATTCGGGTCAACAGCGAAGAACTCAAACGGCAGAGCCAGCTGGTGGAAGTTCGCATGGTCGCTCTGACTACCGAGTGCCATGAACTGGCCGGGCATGAGTTCAACCTGAACTCGCCAAAGCAACTGGCGACGATTCTGTTCGACGAGTTGCACCTTCCGGTTATCAAACGCACCAAGACCGGCCCGAGTACCGATGAAGAGGTGCTCGAAGAACTCTCGCACAAGCATCCGCTCCCGGCGAAGCTGATGGAGCATCGCATGCTGGCGAAGCT
>CANJZR010000594.1 GCA_947479075.1 Planctomycetaceae bacterium | reverse complement strand
ATCAATTCCTGCCCGAAGATCCTTCGCTGCCATCGTTCGTCGCCCTGCCCCATGTCATTCAGGACGGCACCGTCACGCCCGGTCAGAACGCCAGCTTCCTCGGCAAACGCCACAATCCACTGCTCATCACAGCTGACCCCAACGGAGCGAACTTCCGCCTGCCGGAACTGAGTCTGCCCGCGGAGATCAGTCCCGATCGACTGCAACGTCGCCGGGAGATTCAGGCGCTGCTCGATACTCAGATGCGATCGCTGGAGTCCCCATCAACCACGCGCGGACTGGATGAATACTATACCCGCGCCTTTTCGATGCTCAGTTCCCCGAAGGTCCAGCAGGCCTTCGACCTCTCTCGGGAACCTGTCGAGATTCGCGATCGGTATGGACGAACCACCTATGGACAAAGTTGCCTCCTGGCCCGGCGACTGGTCGAATCGGGCGTGAAGTTCGTCAATGTCTACTTCTCGAAGCAGATCGGCGGACGCAAGGCTGGCGTCGGTGGCTGGGACACACACGGGTTCGACAACACCCGCATGTACCCGATTTTAAAAGACTGGCAGCTGCCGATGACGGATCAGACTCTGCCGACTTTAATTCATGATCTCGACGAGCGGGGACTGCTCAACGAGACACTCGTTCTCTGGCTGGGTGAGTTTGGACGAACGCCCCGCTTGAATCAGAATCTCTCGCGCGACCACTGGCCCTTCTGTTATACAGTCGTCGCCGCGGGTGGAGGTCTGCCGCGTGGTCATATCCATGGAGCTTCGGATCCGCAGGGAGCTTACCCTGCCAAAGACCCGGTGACACTGGCGGACCTGTCCGCTACGATGTTTGAGTTGTTAGGAATTCCTTCCGAATCCGAGATGCGTAACCACTTGAACCGACCGTTCGCGATTACGAGCGGACAGCCGATTTCCGGCTTAATCGGATAACTCCCGATTCTGTTCAATTCCGACAGTCACCGGCTGATTTCAGCCCTGATTCTCCATCCCTCCAGCCTCTAAAGAACTCGCCGCTGAACACTGAAGACTCATCACGACAAGATCTCTCTCCTCTGACCGATGTGACAGAACACTTTTCCACGCCCACTGTCACATATGACCAGTTGTATGCCGAGGGGATTCTACTGAACCAGCACTTCCGTGACCTTGTGTCTCGCGAGGAAGTGGCCTGGGAGGTGAAGTACCGTTTATTGCGGCGGCTGGGATCCGGGGGACAGGGGATTGTTTATCTCGCCGACCGGGGCGGAGCATTCGGCGTCACCTTCCGACTCGCGCTGAAGTTTTTCCGCCCCGACCGATATCAATCGGTTGATGAGTATCGGAACGACATGTCACGACTCGCCCGGCTGGCGATGAAACTGTCGCGTCTGCAGCAGGATCACCTCCACGATGTTTATAACGTCGTGGAAAGCAAGGGGATCATGATCCAGGCGATGGAGTGGGTTGATGGCTATGACCTGCGACGACTGTTGACCCCGCAAACATTGGAACAAACTCGCGGGTCAGTGCATCCGAACCGCTGGGACTATGTGAACGATGTGATCGTCACGCGGACATCAGAACAGCTGCGATTGAAGCCAGGGATCGCGATCTCGATGATCCGGGAATGTCTGCACGGGGTCGGTGCATTGCACCGTGAAGGACTGATCCATGCCGACCTGAAACCAGCCAACATCATGATCAAGCGGACTGGCAACTGCAAAATCATCGACTTCGGCTCCGCATTCGCGGTCGATGACAAACCACCACGCAACACCTGGACACCACGTTACTCCGCAATCGAGGTCCAGCAGGGGGCACTACCCTCACCCCGATCTGATCTCGCCAGCCTGGGATACATCCTCTTTGAGATGCTCTCCGGACAGTACCCCTTCTCTGGAGTTCACTCCGAAGAGGAACTCATTGCGGCGAAGACTCTGCTGCCCAAACAGCTGCCATTCCTGCTCCCGGAGGACGTGGTCCGGAACTCGACGCTGCTGAACTTCCTGGCCAAGATGATTGCCGAGAAGCCCGAAGACCGTTTTGCCAGCGCAGAAGACGCCGACCTCTCCGAATTCGGAGCCGCTGCGTTCGAGCGAGAACTGGTGAAGGGTGACCTCTCCAGCGAGTACGAAAACGAACTGCGGCTGTGGCTGGCGGAGATCGAGTAACCAGGCACCTGACTCTCGGTCACAATCCCCGTGAGTCGGTCAGACATTCCTGTCTGTCCCGTCCAACACACGATCGATATTAAATTACGGAGTCGGAGGGGTCAGGCCCATGTCGGCCAGCAACAGTTTCATGTCTTCCCACACCGGCTTCTTCGCCTCGGGGTTTCTCAGCAGATAGGACGGGTGGTAAGTACACAGGACCTTGGCCTTCCCGTGTGAGAAGAACCGCCCACGCATCTTGCCGATCGTCTCTTCGCTCCCCAGCAGGTTTTGCGCAGCTGTGGTGCCCCAGCAGACGATGTACTCGGGCTGAATGATCGCAATCTGCCCGTCAAGATACTCGCGACAGTGGCGGGCCTCCACCAGACTCGGCGCCCGGTTTCCCGGCGGACGACACCGCAGAATATTGCAGATGTAAATCTCTTCGCGAGTCCAGCCACAGGCCACAATGATCTTCGTCAGCAGCTGACCGGCTCGGCCGACGAACGGTTCGCCGGTGGCATCCTCGTCCGCACCGGGGGCTTCGCCGATAAACATCACTTTGGCATTCGGGCTTCCAACGCCAAAGACTGTTTGCGTGCGGGTCGAGGCGAGTTCCTGGCACCGCTGGCACTGGGCCACGCGAGCGGCAAGTGCGCTCAACCGGCTTTCGCGACTTCCCCCTTGCGTCGCTTCCGGAGCCACTTGAACGACGGGCAGTTCCGGGAGCGCAGCAGCTGAACTGGACTTACGAGCCATAAGAGTCTGATCGTCGGCTGGAGGTGATGGAGTCGCTGTCGATGGAGCAGTCGGCGATGGTGAGGAAGAAGCACCGTCCGACGGGACCGATTCAGTGACAGACCTGCTCAGCGAGTCCGGCTCCAGTGGGACTGCTCGCACCATATGACTCAGTCCAGCTGATTGCCAGCTGCGAAGAATCTGTTGCAGTCCACGCCCGGTCACCATGCGGAATCATCCACCACGAATCGGTGTCAGGCGACCCACAACATGCGGTCGCCCGTTCCGCAGTGT
>CANJZR010000593.1 GCA_947479075.1 Planctomycetaceae bacterium | reverse complement strand
TGGTCATGAAATTGCCGAGTGCGATGTAAGCCTGCCGACTGGCCCACTCTCGCTGTTGTGTGGCGTTCAATCCGCGGACGATACCGCTTTCGATCATCTTCTTCAGTGGTTCGACAGCTGACTTGTCGATCTGCCGCGTTGCGGTAATCGAATCCATGTAAGTGTCGACATCCTGTTCGGTGATCTCGGTTCGCACGGTAAAGACCACATAGTGCGAACTGTCAGTGACCTGGCGCTGGCCCCAGGAACTGCCAAGAAGGCGTTCCCGCACTTCGGCATCCTGGTTCAGCACGAGGAACTTCCACGGCTGCATGCCATAGGACGAAGGCGTCAGGATGAGAGATTGCTCCAGGGCACTCCACACGTGAGCCGGGATCTTGCGCTGGGCGTCGAATTGTTTGGTCGCGTATCGCCAGTGAAGTTGTTCGAGAAGTGATTCCGGTGTGATCGTGGCCATGAAGATCTCAGTCCTGGGGAAGTGCCGCCGGCTCGGGAGTGCCACAAGCCAGAGGGCGAAGCGACCAGATTGTAGCTGGTCCCGCCAGGGTCGTCATGGATGGGTCACCGGCTTGTCCAGTGGTGTTAATTCACCCGCATCCAGAGAGCCTTGAGATATTCGGTCTCGGAACAGTTCGAGGCCACCGGATGATCGGGGCCGGCTCCGGTACGGTAGAGAATCTGACCCGACCGACCAGGCGGGATCGCCCCGATCATCAGCCGTGAAAAGTCTTCGACACCGAGCAGACCGCTGCAGCTGCAGGTGACGACCAGCCCACCCGGGGCCACGACTTGCATGGCCAGACGGTTGAGATCGAAATAGCGGCTGCGACCTTCTTCGATCTCTTCCTGTGAGGAGATGAATCGCGGCGGATCGACGACCACCACATCGAATTTCTTCCCATTCCGGATCGCATCACGCAGCCATGGAAACGCATCGGCGTGCACGAACTTGATGTTCTCGCGATTCAGTCGGGAGTTGCGGCGGGCCTGCTCGACGGCTTTCTCATCGAGGTCAACTCCGATGACATCCTGAGCCTGACCACGCACCTTGGCCGAGATTGAAAAGCCACCCGAGTAACAGCACAGGTCCAGCACGCGCTTGCCGCGACAGAACTGGACCAGCTGGTCGCGGTTGTCTCGTTGATCGCAGAAAAATCCCGTCTTGTGTCCGCCAGCCAGATCGACTTCAAACTTCAAACCATGCTCTTCGACAACGATACGGTCGCGGACGCCCTGAGCCCCGAACGCATCGGCACTGAACCCCTCCTGCTCCAGAGTTCGTGGGCCGGGGTGAACGACCCACTGTTTGACGCCGAGTTCCTCGCAGAGCAACTGGGCGAGTGCTTCGGAACGTTGGTACATGGCCAGAGTAAACGCCTCGATCGCGATCAGGTCTCCGTATCGATCAGCGACCAGCCCCGGGATTCCATCCCCTTCGGCATGAATGACTCGATACGCATTCGACACAGCATCCAAGCCGAGCATCCGTCGCAAGTCGACAGCCTGACGAACCTGGGCTCGCCACCAATCGGCATCGGGTGGGGTCGCTTCCCGCGACAGGACCCGGACCGTTGCTTCCGCGCGGGGATTGATCAGTCCGTAAGCCCAGACGCCTTCTCCTTCGAGACCGATCGCCACCAGGTCGCCATGCTTGGCCGCTTGCGGAATCTCTGCGAGCCGGCGGCGGAAGAGGGTTGTCGCCCCGGTCGAGCTCTTGGCGGTTACCGTGGCCAATGGTCCCGTGTGGGTCAGGGGACGCTGGGCGGTGAATTCCGGCGACAGAGGAAACTTCGTCGGGGGCCGTGACGCTCCCTCGCGCGGATTTCCCTCACGAGGGCGAAAAGGACGATTTGAAGGTCGAAATGTCACGGAAGGTCCACCAGAGAAAGCCACGAATCAGCCCGTATCGTCCGCGACAATCAGAGCGGGGGCAAGAGTCGGGAGTCAGGTTCTCAAAATCACCGGGCACAGCTGCCCGGCGATTCGTCTCCATTTCCTGGTGTTTAAAGCCGGTTTATGACTTGGAAGGCACTGATTTTGGCTGTGCCTTCCGGCCATCCGCGGCTGCCAGCTCCTGGGACGTTCCCCATTTGAAGAAGAAAAATCCGAGCAGTGCGCCCGCTCCCGTCGCCGACAGCACAGCTGCGGGGCTGGTGGTGAAGGTCGAGTTCTGGGCTGCAGCCTGAGTTGTCAGGACCAGACCAACTAGACTAATCGCCAGTCCCATCGTGTCAGCCATGATTTCGGTCAGGCTGATACTCATCCTGGTCAGAACTAACAGTTTTCCCAGGACAAGTTGAAGGGCGAAGCTGACCACTCCCGTGACCATCAGGGCAAACGCTGCCCAGTGAAACATCGGCGATTCCATCCGTTCAGCCAGCAGATAGATCTGCTTGAGAATTCCTGCGCTGACCTCCTGGGCTTGCTCGTTCTTGTCGACCTTCTCGGCAATTTCCTTGACCTGTTGCTTGGCACCTTCGGTGGAGATGCCCGACTCGGAAACGGCTGTCTCTGGTGTGACGGGTGCTTCGGGAGCGGCCGGAGCTGTGTTTGGCAGAGCCTCCTGGCCGAAGGCTGTCAGGCCGGGAAGCATCAGGGCAGCGACAAAGAGCAGTGCGAAGTGTTTCATGTTGGGCTCCGGGAGAGGTCGGTGGGGAGATGCTTGGTAGACAGATGATTCCCGCTAATCGGTAGCATAACGCGGGAGCTGCGTTCGCGGATCAAGGAATTTTAATCTCTTGTTGAATCTGATTCGGGCAACGATTGGTGAGCGTCCAGCGTCAGCGGGATTGGTGCTTAGGAGGGTATTCGATCACTGCTGAGTAATCCGTCTCGTGGCCCGGAGGTAGCAAGCGGGAGTGAGATCTACGGCGATAGGTCTCGCATTCACGACAGACTCACGTCCAATCATGTTCGGCTCGAAAATTGTTGTGCTGTGGTTTTGAGAGAGTGGAGTGGGGGCTCATCGTCGGCTCGGTCGGAGAAGTGGACGCAGGAGAGTTCGAACTCGTGGAAAGTTCGATGCGTCCGATGCCTCGAAGAGGCGGCAGCAGGTAGCCGCAGGCGTCAGCCTGCGGGAAGAGGCATTCTGATCAAGCAGCCTCGAAGAGGCGACAGGTCAATCGGACTCTTACGTGGTTCCCGCGTGTGGATCGAGTTGGATTA
>CANJZR010000592.1 GCA_947479075.1 Planctomycetaceae bacterium | reverse complement strand
GTAGTTCAGCCGGGGGAAGAACGGATTCGCAAGTACAAACTCGTCACCCAGGTGCGAACTCAGGTGATAGTAACCGGCCTTCACATGCCACGGTCCCTCGGCCCAGGTGGACAGCAAGCCCACGCGGTAATCAACCGCTTCCAGCTCGGTTGAGTTTGTCCCGGGCAAAACGCGGGTCAGAGCTGCTCCTTCGAGATCGAACTGCCATCCCTGTGGGCGGTAAGCCCCGACTGTTCCATACCGCAGGAGCCCGACACGAGCTCCCAGCGTACTTTCCATGACATTTCGACCGGCAGCATCCTTGTTCCATACGTTGGCGATTCGAGGTTCCTTCTCGCCTGCCAGATAGGACCGATACATCAGCCCGGATGGCATCAGCTGCCAGGAGAGCGCCGAGTGCGGGTTATTGAAGCCCGGATCGAAGTACTCTCGTTGAGCAGGCATGGGGACGACGTTTCCCCCACCGGAGTCGGAGTATCCCTGAGGTCCCCCCGGGCTGTTCTGCATCACGACAGGGCCAGAGGACTGTTCGCCTTCGAAGAGTGGTTCAGCGCCTTGAACCTGCTGGTAAATGATGGTTTCCCCCTGGCCACCCACTTCTTCGTGTGGAGGAGGTGGGATGAAGTCCTGGGACTCATCCGTAAATGCCACTCGTGACCAGAGTGATCTCGGCGGCTGGCTTTTGCCTCTCGCCCAGAGATCCGAGGGACTGATCAGTAAGACACAAAGACACCCGTAGACCAGGGCTGGCCATCGAAGGTTCTTTGCATTCACTGGAAGTGAGGATGAGGTAGCCATACGACCCATGCATTCAGTTATGCCGGGTGATCACTCGCCATGGAGTGACTCAACCCGAGCAACTGACTTCCTGAATCGACGGATATGCACGGGAAAATCGTGGCAACGGATAGTCCCGGAGCACGAGTTCCAAGGATCGAAATCAAAATGACGGATACCCCCAAAAGGCAATTCAAGGGGAGTTTGCGGGCTGGGAAATCGAATACGCCAGTCTTCAGTCTTCGGGCCGCACTGCCGGGCGAACTTTGCCGGTTTGGACCAGCAGATCACACGCAAAACCGTTCGAACCCGTAAGGTTTTACATCCGCAGTTCAGGATGCCTTTTTGGCGTCCGGGTAGCGGATTCGGCCGTGGTACACGCCAATCAGAGATTTCACCAGGGACTGCTCGATAATCCGAATGTCGCTCAACCGCAAGGAACACTCGTCGAACTGCCGGTCGAGCAGCTTCTTCATGGTGATCGCATGGACCAGATTCTCCAACCGCTTCGGGGTCGGATCGGTCAAGGTCCGGCTGGCACTCTCCACAGCGTCAGCGATCATCAGCACGCCCGCCTCGCGCGTTTGCGGCTTGGGGCCGGGATAACGGAAGGACGACTCTTCTGTCTCGCCCATGTCCGGTTGCTTTTCCGCCTGACGAGTCGCTTCGTGGTAGAAGTACTCCACCAGCGTCGTCCCGTGGTGCTGCTCGATAAAGTCGATCAGCTGTTTCGGGAGGTGGTGCTGCTGGGCCAGGTCGACGCCGTCTTTCACGTGGCCGATGATGATGAGGGTACTCATCGCGGGCGCCAGATGTTCATGTCGGCTCTCACAACCAGCCTGGACGTTCTCGATGAAGTACTGTGGCTTGAGCATCTTGCCGATGTCGTGGAAGTAGGCTCCCACTCGGACCAGCAGGCCGTTGGCTCCAATCGCGTCAGCCGCGGACTCCGCCAGACTCGCCACTGCGATCGAATGGTTGTAAGTCCCCGGAGCACGCCGTACGAGTTCCTGCAACAGCGGGTGCGAGGGGTCGCTCATCTCCAGCAGCTTGATCTCGGTCACCACGCCGAAGACCTGCTCCACAAATGGCAGGCTGCCCGCGACGAAGTATCCCGCAGCCAGAGACCATGCCGCCGACTTCAAGGCCGAAGTCAGCAAGTGGGTTTCCTGCAGCAGCTCGACCGACTGCGACTGAGCCACTCCCACACCGGCCACGACCAGAAAGTTCACGAATGCCGCCGACAGCCCCACCTTGATCAGCGTGGATCGCGATCGCACGCGATGCAGAGGGATCACCGCCGCAGCTGCGGTACTGACCAGCTCCACGAATTGGGGCAACTGAGCCGTGGACCCGAGGGTGATCAACAGGCTGAGAGCAAACGCCGTCAGCAGAGCCAGTTCCTGGTTGTAGGCGATCGCGAGAATCATTGTCGTGACCAGCAGCGGCACAATTTCCGCCCGCAGCGGGTCAAACGACAGAAGACGAGCCAATCCCGCAGTGACGACCAACGCGGCCAGATAGACCGCCAGTCGCCCGATGTTCTTCACCAGACGAGGTTCGTTATGGACAGCGTAGTAGCCCGTCAGAATCGACAACACGACAATCATGGCAAACAGGACGGCCAGGCGCGTGACACTGGTTGTCCAATTCATCTGCGACTTTTCGAACTCGTATTCAATATCCAGCTGGCGGAGTGCTTCGGGCGTGACCACCTGTCCCGGACGGACGATGAGGTCTCCGGCGTTGTATTCAATCTCCGCATTCTCGACGGCCTCGCGGGCTTGTCGTTGTTCGTCTTTCGTGGCCACCTGGTCGAAATGCAGAGTCGGCTTCGCTTTGACGATCAGCCAGTGGCTCAGTGCAGGCTGCAAGTTGGATCGCAGGCTGGGGAAAGAGAGCCACGTCTTGCCGAGTTCACCAGCATCATTCAGCTGTTCGGGAAGACGAACCTGAGACCAGAGCCGCTCGACAGTCGGAGTGTTCCCCGTCTCGGAGATGACCCGCACCATCCGGTTGCTGGTGATGCGTTCGTCTTTGACCACTTCCGGGTCAACGATCCCCAACCGGCTTAAAGGAGCAATGAAGCGCGCAAAATCTCCGACTATGTCATCGATACGCTGCTGGGCGGATTCCATTCCCGCCGTCGTCAGGTCGTTGTGCAGGATATTAAACCGCTCTCGTACCTGCTCATCGGTCTTCACGCCATAGGTCGCCGCATCGCGAACAGCCACAGGCAGCTTTCGATCCGTTGGCAGTACCATGCCAAAGGCCACTGCTGTCTCCTGCCCGTCCTTACTCTCTCGCAGGCGATCCAGTGATTCGGCAGCTGCGATCCGCCCCAGATCGGCACGCAATTGATCGGGGAGCGAGCTGAGTGTCTGAGGGTCG
>CANJZR010000591.1 GCA_947479075.1 Planctomycetaceae bacterium | reverse complement strand
GCCGGGCGTTCCCCACCACGACGGGAACCGAAGCTGAACGACTGGCCCCCGTCTGGTCAGCCACGACGAGCTCAACGTTATAGACCCCTGGCTCGTCGAAGATCACCGTGGGATTGGCCTCGGTCGAAATCACACGCGGGGCCCGATCGAGTTCGGTCGACCGCAGTGTCCGCCACTCATAACGGAGCGAGTCGCCGGAGTCCTTATCGAAGCTCCCCTGGCTGGAGAGCGCCACAGACAGCGGCTGCTTGCCGATGTTGTTCTCGACGGACGCGATGGCCACCGGCGAACGGTTACCACGAACGTAGTCAATGCGAATGAGTCGCGAGTCGGTGTTCACACCCCACGTCTCGCCATACTCGATCACATACAACGAGCCCTCAGGTCCGAACTGCATATCGATCGGACGCACAAAGCGATTCGATGGCATGAACGGCTCGATCTGCTGCACCTTGCGATCAGCATCCAGATGCACCGCCTTGATCCAGTTTCGCGACCACTCGTAAATGAACAGCGTGCGGTCGAAGTGCCGGGGGAACTTGACGTTCGAAACCAGTGACTCGTCGTAGTAATAGACCGGCCCCGCACACGCTGACCGCCCTCCCTTGCCGTTCAGCTCAGGGTATTCCTTCGACTCTGAGTACGGGTAAAAGAGCATCGCTGGCTGTGGCACGGGCAGCTCGCGCGTCCCGGTGTTGTTGGGCGAATCATTGATCGGCCCATTGACGTTGAACGGAGCGCCGACCTCTTTCGTGGCCAGGTTGTAATCGTTGTACGCCAGGTTGTTGGCAATGAAGTAGGGCCAGCCGAAGTTCCCCGCAGCCCGGGCCTGGTTAATCTCGTCATATCCACGCGGGCCGCGTGGCCCCTCGTTCCCCGCGTCGGGACCGACATCGCCCCAATAGAGGTCGCCGGTCTTCTGATCGACACTCGTTCGCCACGGATTGCGGCACCCCATCACGTAGATCTCAGGAAACCCGCGCGAGCCATCCTTAGGAAAGAGATTGCCCTCGGGCACCTCATACGTCCCGTCGGGCAGTGGCTTGATCCGCAGGATCTTCCCGCTGCCGCTCCGCGAATTCGCAGCTGACCTCTGAGCATCCCACGGCGAACGGTCGGGCCGCTCATCAATTGGGGCGTAACCCTCGGAATCATTGAACGGGTTCGTGTTGTCGCCCGCCGCGATGTACAGCTCCCCACCGGGTCCGAACTCCAGACTCCCCGCATGGTGACAACACTCCTTGCGCTGCTCCTCGAACTTGAACAACAGCTTTTCCGACGCCATGTCGATCTGGCCGTCAACGATGGTGAACCGGCTGATGTGTTGGCCCGGGTAGTCGGGTGGCGAGTACTGCAGGTAGATCCAGTGGTTCTCGGCAAACTTCGGATCGAGGGCCATCCCGATCAGCCCGTTCTCCTGCTCCAGGGTAATCTTCATCTGCCCCAGCTGCTTGATCTCGCCCGTCTTGGGGTTCAGGACCTTCACCGCCCCGGCCAACTCGATGTAGTACACCATCCCGTCGGGAGCGACCTCCAGCTCCATCGGCTGGACCAGGCCCGTGGTCAGCACCGCAATCTCGAACCGACCGGGGTCGAACTCTTCATCCCCCGCAGCCCAGGCGGAGGGCCCCCACGCCACCATCGAAAAAGCGACCGTCAACAGGCAACGCAGGCGAATCAAAGTGTGCATAGGGCGACGCCACAACAGCTCAAGGTTCAGGAGACCGCCCTGTGAAAAAAACCTCGGACGGCGTGCTGAAGTGTGATGGATCAATGAACTTTAATCCATCGTCCGGAGCCAGCCCCAAAGAGGAAAATGGATAGGGCACCAGTAGTCGGTTCAGCGTCGAGATCCCAGCTGCCTGTGTATGGCCGACACCGTCCAAGACTGCGAACAGAGCGGGCTCACAGCGAATTCAGGGAGCTGCGGTTTCCCCAATCGCCCCTCAAATTGCCCAACTCCGCAACCTCCCCTTCCCCTGATTTCCCGATCTCATTACAGTCCCACGAGTTCGAGTCGATCGGAGAGATGGGACGCTCTCCAAGCATGGTCGGCTTTGACTCCAAGTCATGTCTCCAGGGAGGGGGACCCATGATTTCCGACGAAGTCGAAGACATTCGCCAGACCTTTCGCGTCACGCTGACACTGTCAGGAGCCGCAGCTGCGGTGACCTACCTGCTCGCGGACCAGATTGGTTTTAACAACCCGCTGCAGGCCGGTCTGGTGGTGCTGCTCGCCAGCCTCATGCTGCTGGCAGTCGCCATTCTGCTGATCGTGGTCACGCAGCGTTTTTGTGAAGTGCTGGAGGTCGAGGAACCCCCGCCGGTCTCGCACTATCCGCCGCCGCGTCCGGCACTCGGGATCCTCGCCAACTCCCGCAAGCGAGATGGCAGCCTCGATCTGTACCTGCACCGCATCTACCGCGAAGTCGCCCCCGGCGACCGATCCTACATCCGCAAAGGCGGCCTCAACCCCAACCGCCCCAAGACCGGCCCACAGCCCACTGGTGCCGCTCCCGCAACGACCAGCACAGCCCCCGCCAGCGGCCTCTACCGCTCCGTCCTCTCCCCCCGCCCCGAACCTTACCGCACCGCCACGGTCGAGCATCCCAAGCCACACCGGGAACCACGTAACTAATGTGATGTCGATCGCAGAGTGATTGCACAGGGCCGTTATTCGACAGGGTGGCCGGGTCTGAGGCTTGGCGAAGGCCCGGAAGAGCAGACCAGTCACGCTAGTCACCGTCAGGGCCATTCGCTGCGATGCTGACCCTGCCACCCACCCGCCGGGAACCGCGAACGTAGGTTAATAGCGGCAGCGTTTTGTCCCGCTGATCGGGTGCCACAGGCGAGTGCTTTGACTCGCCTGTGTTGGACGCGTGATGCTCAAAGCCGTGTGAGCATTGGAACAACTGCAACCACTGGCGAACGCTGCAAGAATGTCGTAGGGAGTACGCCAAAGGAACAATGGAGGTTCGGAACAACCGGAAGGTTGAGATCACTCACATTTACAAGGTGAAGCGTCAGTCAGCGCACTATGCTGAGCCTAACTCGATGTGCAGTTGTTGGAATCCAGCTTGCAATGAAAATGTGGGGACGAAAAAATCAAGTGGCTCGGGCAAGTATCAAACAGGAAATGCAGCCAGCGAATTGAGTCGCAATGAAGCTTGCGG
>CANJZR010000590.1 GCA_947479075.1 Planctomycetaceae bacterium | reverse complement strand
GTCACTAACCAGCGTCGCTGCCCGGCGCCTTAAGGCGATCGAAGAATTCAGCGAGCTGGGAGCTGGTTTCAAGATCGCGATGCGCGACCTCGAAATCCGCGGTGCGGGAAACATCCTGGGCACCGAGCAGAGCGGCCACATCTCGACTGTCGGATACGAACTCTATTGTCACCTGCTCGAGAACGCTGTCCGCCGTCAGAAGCAGATGCCCGAACGCGAACTCCCCCATGTGGACGTCGATCTGGCGGTCACGGCCTACCTACCCAACAGCTTCGTGCCTCCCGGGAAGCAGAAGATCGATGTCTACCGCCGTCTTTCGGTGGCCGCCACAAGCGAGGAACTGGCTGAAGTTGCCGGAGAAATTCGCGATCGCTTTGGCCCGTTGCCGCCCGAAGCAGAGCAACTGGTCGAAGTGAAAGAATTACAACTTTATGCCTTCGCGTGGGGGATTAACGCGATCCGGATGGAGCAGGGACGGTTTGCCGTGCTGGGCTACAACGACGAAAAGCAGATCAGGGCCTTACAGCGGAACATCGGCAGCGACTTGCGCTTGGTCGATCCAGGCGTGGCATACCTGCTGATGCCCACGATGGATCTGGGAGGACCAGAGGTGATTTCGCACCTGAAGCAGGTCCTGAAACCGTAAAACGCGGCAATTGGCACGCAGTTGTCCGGCTTGGCCAAACCGAATTCCTGTTGCCGTTTTTTGACGACTCGGGATATAAACCGCTTCCCTTCGAGTACGCTCGAAGAGGTCGGCCTCCCCTCTCTCGATCCGCACGGATGCGATCGATGCACTCTCCCCGAAACATGTTTTTCATCTGCGTCACAACCCTGCTCCTGGCAGCGGGTTGTAAGGGGGGACGCTCGTATCAGGTGGCCAGCCCGGTTCTGGGTCCAGTTCCGCCACGAGTCGCTCAGACCGACTCGGATGACGACGACACCGGTAAGGCTTCGAGCAAAAAGTCGGTGCGAGGACAGGATCAGGACATTGAGAATGTCTCGTTTGATGCGGTCTCCGATCAGCCGCTCAGCATGACCGATGTCATTGCCGAAGTGAACGGCGAACCGATCTTCGCTCACGAAGTCCTCGACCGATATGCTGCCAAGTTCAACGAGAACAAGCACAAGGTGAAGCCTGAAATGATTCGTCAGGCGCAAATGGAACTGATCAAGAAAGATCTGTCCCCCATCATCGACCAGACTTTGATGGTCGACGCGATCAAGACCAACTTGAAGGCCGATCAGCTCAAGACGATCGACGACCAGATGGACAAGTACTTCCAGGGCGAAATTGATCGCCTGATGAAGGTCACCCACGCAGGCTCGCCGACGGAACTCGAATCGATCCTGCAGGCCCACAGCACTTCACTGGTCACCATGCGAAAGAACTTTGGTGACCGCCAGCTCGCGGGTCAGTACCTACGAACCAAGATGGGCGAAGAACCCGCAGCTTCCCGCGAAGAGATGCGTTCGTACTACGAGGAGAACAAGGAAAAATACTCCGAGAGCGAAGAGATCAAGTGGCAGCAGATTGACATCACGTATGCAAAGCATGGTGGTGTCGATGAAGCAGAGGCCGTCGCACAGGCGCTGCTCGATGAGATCCGTGAGGGCAAGCTCTCGTTCGATGATGCTGCGCACGACAAGTCCGACAGTCCACTCGCCTCCAGCGGCGGTCACTCTGACTGGACCAAGCCGAAGAGCCTCGCTGACAAGGATCTGCGAGACGCTCTGACTTCGCTCCAGGTCAATCAGGTCAGCGAGCTTATCCCGACGAAGAAGTCCTTCCTGATCGTGATGCTCACCGGCCACCACGAGGCCCGCGACATCCCCTTCAACGAGGTCCAGAAAGAAATTCACGATCTGATCGTCCGGGAAAAGAAAGATAAAGCAGCGAAAGAGATCGTCGCCAAGCTCAGAGAAGAAGCGGTGATCCACACCATTCTGGATGACGAAGACTCTGGCAACGCGCCCCCGAAGAACAAGCTGCTGATCCAGTGATGCAACTGGTTGACGATGATGAGAATTCAGGGCGGTGATGAAACATCACCGCCTTTTCTATTGGACTGGTCGAAAGGGGCAGACGCTCTACACCCGCCTGGCAGATGTGTTCTCCGGGTAACGATCCGCTAAGATCCTCATGCCCCATGTCAGTTGCCGGAGATCCTCATGAACTCATTGCTCATCTTCCGCATTGCCTGGCGT
Organism: Planctomycetaceae bacterium; assembly: GCA_947479075.1. Classification (GTDB taxonomy): domain Bacteria; phylum Planctomycetota; class Planctomycetia; order Planctomycetales; family Planctomycetaceae; genus TH-plancto1. The sequence continues at coordinate 976 of CANJZR010000590.1, read as the reverse complement.
GCTCTCGCAAAAAACAAAATGCGCGCGGGTTTGACCGTCCTGGGTGTCGTCATCGGAATCGCAGCGGTCACGACGATGGTCTCGCTGGGCCAGAGTGCCAGCGCGCTGGTCCAGAGCCAGTTTGAGTCGCTCGGCACGAATGTCATCATCGTGTTCCCCGAAGGTCGCCGCCGGCAGGGTGTTTCCAGCCAGTCGGTCAAACTCAGCTCCAAGGACTCCGAGGCAATCTCCAAAGAGTGCCCCTCGATTCTGGCTTCGTCCCCGATCGTGGGTACCTCTGGACAGGTCATCTACGGCAGCTCGAACGCCAGCCCCAATGAAATGCAGGGAGTCAATCAGGACTACCTGATTGTGCGGAACTGGGGACTGCGATCGGGTGAGTTTTTCACCGAGCAGGATGTCACCAGCGCGAACAAGGTCTGTGTCATCGGTCACTCGATGGTGGCCAAGCTCTTCCAGACCGAGGATCCGATCGGCAGTTCGGTGCGCATTAAGAACATCCCGTTTCGGGTCATCGGCGTCCTGGAGAAGAAGGGGGCGAACCTCGTCGGCCAGGACCAGGACAGCATCGTCCTGATGCCGTTCACGACGGTCCGCAAGCGGCTCCAGGGATCGGAGTTCGACAATGTCCACGCCATCATGGCTTCGGCCCGGTCGATGCAGCTGATGACTCAGGCCGAATCCGAGATGGACCAGCTGTTGCTGGAACGACACCGTATCCAGGCGGGTGACCCTCGCGACTTCAAGGTGCAGAACATGACCGAGATCGCGAACGCGCTCGGCATGATTACGGGAACACTGACGCTGATGCTGTCGAGCATCGCAGGAATTTCACTGCTGGTTGGCGGCGTCGGCATCATGAACATCATGCTGGTTTCTGTGACCGAGCGGACGCGGGAGATTGGAATTCGCATGGCGGTGGGAGCCACGCCGGGAGACATCCTGAAACAGTTCCTGGTGGAGGCGATCATGCTGT
>CANJZR010000589.1 GCA_947479075.1 Planctomycetaceae bacterium | reverse complement strand
TGACATCGCCTGACGATCGAGTTGGATGACTCAACAAATGGCACTTCGGTTTAGTCCGAGAGGCCGGTTGTGATGTAAGCCGACGTGGTTTGACACCTTTGTAGGTGTGAGATCACGTCGGCTTTTTTTGGACATGGAATTGAAGGGATTTTGATATGAAAACGGACGCTCAACTGAAGACAGACGTGTTGGGGGCTCTGCTGTGGGACCCCTCGGTAACTTCGGCCAATATCACGGTGGCTGCAAATGATGGGGTCGTGACATTGAGCGGATCGGTGCCCATATACGCTGAGAAATGTGCTGCCGAGCGGGCGGCACAGCGTGTCGAAGGCGTGAAGGCGATCGCAGAAGAACTGGATGTCGAGATCGGAGCAACCCATACCTATCACGACACAGAGATCGCCGAAGCAGTCGTGAACTCTCTCAAATGGCACGTGTGGGTTCCGAGCGCCATCATGGCCACCGTGGAAGATGGCTGGGTGACATTGACGGGGACGGTCAACTGGGAGTTCCAACGCACCTCAGCTGTGGATGCAGTTTCCTATCTGACGGGGGTGATTGGAGTGACGAACGAAGTCACATTAAAACCAAGTGTCCAACCCACCGCGATCAAGGGGCTGATCGAGAAGGCACTTCAGCGTGACGCACAACTCGATGCCGATAAGATTCTCGTGTCCGCAAATGAAGGTAAGGTCACATTGAGTGGTACCATTCGTTCCTGGAGAGAAAAGGACGAGGCGGGTTCAGCCGCCTGGAGTGCGCCCGGCGTGACAGAGGTCATTAATAACCTCGCAGTCGCATTTTAAAGTCGCCCGCAGGTTTCGAAACGTCCAACGAAGAAAATCGATGTCCCTTGGAGTGGTCTCACGATCGACTTCAAGGTGCCTCGGTCATTTCTCTTTGCGTGCCATGAATCTCCCGCACGCTCTCCTCTCAATCAGGTACAACGGTATGTCAGATCACAATTCCGCAGTTGCGATTTTCGATCAACACAACCAGGCAGAAGAGGCAGTCAAGCAGCTGGAAAAGGCTGGGTTCGATATGAAAACCCTGTCGATTGTTGGCAAGGGGTATCATACCGAAGAGAACGTTGTCGGATACTACAACGCCGGAGATCGGATGCTGTATTGGGGCACGCAAGGAGCCTTCTGGGGGGGCTTCTGGAGTCTGCTGTTTGGAACGGGATTCTTCATGATTCCGGGGATTGGTCCCATGCTGGTGGCTGGGCCTCTGCTGGTCTCGATCATCGCCGCTCTTGAAGGCGCTGTGGTTTTCGGCGCGGTCAGCGCGCTCGCTGGTGCACTGGCGAGCATTGGTATCCCCAACAATAGTGTCGTGCAATACGAAGCATCGGTTCGCGCGGGAAAGTTCCTGATGCTGGTTCACGGTTCTCCGGACGAAGTCACTCGTGCGAAAGAGATTCTCTCGAACGCAGGTGCCTCCCAAACCCATCTCCATCTGGCAAACACTCACGCCGAAGCTCTGGTCGGGTAGTCGCCCTCGATCCCCTTCTTCCCTCCGATATCAAAGGTCACTCTCATGAAAAACGAAGAAACACTGCAGTGTAAAGTCTCCGCGTTCAACTTCAGTCCGAAGGGCGGTGTTGAGGGGTTGCTCGTTGTCGCCGATGGCCACCCGGCTCAAGTGGTATTCCCGCATGAGACCGGGACAGAAGTGGCGAAGTCGATCACAGTCGGCCAATCCCTTTCACTCAAGGTCGAAACGGAACCCGCTTCTCCCAAGGGCGAGCCCGCGCACGCGGTCTATCGCTTTATTGCCATGACCTCCGACAAGAAGACGGACAAAAACACGACCACGCACAAAGGAGCGATTTCCGGTAAAGTGGAGCGATTAAACTATGCTCGGCACGGCGAGGCCAACGGCGTGGTCCTCGACACGGGGGACTTTATCCATCTGAAGCCGGATGGCATGCGACAGATCGACCTGAAAGTCGGAGATCACGTCGACGCTGACGGCAAGGTTCATCCCATGGAACTGGGCGGGCGCGTTGTCGATGCCACGATCGTCAATGGCATTCACTTGAATGGCAAGCATTGATTTGAAGCCCCCGCCCCCCCTCGCAGAGCTGTGAACGCGGTATAATTCGGTGAGGAGCCAATGACCATGTCGACCGACGGGAGCCGTGAACGAATTGAGACACCATCGAATCCCCAGCTTCACGGCTCTCTTCGTTCTGTTCCCTCGCCCGTTCGTTGGATTATCGAGACTCACTCTCTGACCAAAAAGTATCATGACCATGTGGTCGTCGATGGGCTGACGCTGGCGATCAGCTCCGGCCAGATCTTTGGACTGCTGGGGCCCAACGGAGCGGGCAAGAGTACGTTCATGAGGATGCTGGTCACGCTGTTGCCACCCACGAGTGGAACGGCCAGCATCGCGGGTATCGATTTACTACAGCGCCCCTCCCTGATCCGTCAGGAAATCGGGTACGTCCCCCAGCTGCTCTCCGCAGACGCGATGCTGACTGGCTATGAGAATCTGCTGATCTTCGCACAGTTGTATGATTTGCCTCGCCAGGAACGCACGCTGCGGATCGAACAGGCATTAAAGACTGCCGGGCTCTCCGATGTCGCTCACAACCTGGTCGGCACATATTCCGGAGGGATGATTCGCCGTCTGGAGATTGTCACCGCGACGCTGCATCGACCGAAGATCCTGTTTCTGGATGAGCCGACCGTCGGGCTGGACCCGGTTGCACGTCATGGGATCTGGCGACAGATCCGGGGATTCGTGGACGACTACGGCATGACGGTCGTGCTGACGACCCACCAGATGGACGAGGCCGATGCCATCTGTGACCGCATCGCCATCATGGTTTCCGGAAAGGTCCGCGCCTTGGGGACGGTCGACGAACTCAAAGCCGGGATGAACATCCCGGAGGCCACGCTCGATGACGTGTTCTCATTCTACGCCGGATCCACAAACCAGACAGGAGAGCAGTTCCGTGACATCGCCACCACTCGCCGTGCCGCTGCCCGACTGGGATGATCCCCTGCCGACCCCTGGCGTGTCCCCGGTGAGCTTTCTCCGAAAGACATTCGCAATTGTCGGGATGGATATCCGCAAGCTGCGTCGCGATCCCAGCGAATTGCTGACACGTGCGATCCAGCCAGCGCTATGGCTGCTGGTCTTTGGACAGGTGTTTACCCACGCCCGTTCGATCCCCACCGG
>CANJZR010000588.1 GCA_947479075.1 Planctomycetaceae bacterium | reverse complement strand
TGAGCGGCAATGCTTGTGGCACAATGTGAATCGCGGGTTGATAGGCCTTCTGAACGGCAAGGTGAACTCGCTGCATTGGGACTGCCCCGGCCTTCTGCCCCGCCGGAACCAACAACAAATCCCGTGATTCCGCTCCCTCGGGAGGACACCATTTCAGCACCTTCGTGGTCGCGTCAAACGTTGCCCCATCCGGCAATCCGGTCAGGTTTACCGGAATTCCGGCTCCCAGTTCGTCGCCAGTAAATTGATGCTCGAAATCGGCGTACTCGCGCGCCACCAGTTCCAGCGTCGCAGCCTCAGACGCTGGTCCCTGGCTCTGTTCTGCAACCTGGGCCTTGGCGGAACCACAGGCCAGCGACAGAACCGCGAGCATCACCACGGTCGCCGAGAGGCCCCGCCCCCCGATACCCCGATTGCGGCCAGCACAGCCTGAAATACAGGCTCCGAGCGAACACCTGATGAGGAATACAGCCATCACCAACTCCGCAATGGTAGATCTCAATCAACGAAACGTCTTACAGGGTCAGGACAAATGAGACAGCAAACGGGGGTTGAATCTCTAACCTTCAAGTTCCTTTATCAAATTCGATCCATATGACGTTGTCAAGATATTCCCTTCTCCGGACGGCACCGACCGCTCGGTGGTCTCGATGACAAACGACAGACGCCCCGCATCGCGGCTACATCCTTACCCCGGCCGCTCCACAGCAATCTCCGGTGCTTAAACTGATGCCTGAAAGCCCGCCGTTGTTGCATATTTCTGCAATTTCGATACCCTTTCCCACTTGCGGACTCGAATTGACGACGCCACGGAGAGCGATTTCCTTGTGGCTGTTTTGTTTTTCGAGTTTGCGGAGGACGTTGACCGATCGTAGCGGTCACCTCACACAGAGTTTCATGAACTCGGAGATGTCGACTTGGACATTCTTGCTGCGATGAAAGACAGCCCAACCTTCGGGCGTGAAGAAGTCAAACGCGTACTGGGCGCAGCGACCGGTTCCGGTGCAGCCGAATTCCGTCGCGTCGTCGATGAACTCCACCGAGATTCAAGCAGCAACCCGGGCCTTAAGGTGCGGGCCGGAGTCGGTTATTTCTACCTCGGCCAACCCGATAAGGCTGCCGAAGCCCTCGAAGGCTGTAAGGACGGCCACGGTCGCTACATCCGCGGCCAGGCCCTCTCCACCCTCGGCGAGCACGACGCAGCTGCGGCTGAATTCGACGAAGCCATGAAGCTCGGCGAAAACAAGGTCGAATGCACCCTCCGCAAGGCCGGTGAAGTTCGCAAGCAGTTGAAGCTCGACGAAGCTGAGCAGATCATCCGCAGTACCGGATCCGAAGGAGCCCGCCAGGCGGAATACTCCTATCAGATGGGCTGTGTGATGGCCGATCGCGGGGACACCTACGGTGCGATCGAGTACTTCGAACGTGCTGTCGACATGGACCCGCACCACCAGCGGGCACTGTTCGCACTGGCTCTCCAGGCTGCCCGCCAGGGGAACGACGACGAAGCGATCCAGCTCTATGAGCGCTGTCTGTCGAAGCCTCCGTACTACCTCGGTGCCCTGCTGAACCTGGGCCTGTTGTACGAAGACAAGGAAAACTACGGAGCCGCTCAGTACTGCTTCGAACGCGTTCTCCGCTACGACCCGAACAACGAGTGGGCTCTGCTGTACCTCAAGGATATTGAGGCGACCAGCAGCATGTACTACGACGAAGAGACGCTCAAGCAGCAGCAGAAGCTCGAGCACCTTCTCAGCCGTCCGGTCACCGACTTCGAACTCTCCGTTCGCAGCCGCAACTGTCTGGCCGGGATGGACATTCGCTCGCTGGGCGATCTCACCAAGATCACCGAGCCAGAACTTCTGGCCGGCAAGAACTTCGGCGAGACCTCGCTGAAGGAAGTCCGCGAGTTGATGGCACTGCACGGTCTCAAGATCGGCCAGAACATCAACGAGAAGACGCACGACGCCGGCGGAGCTGGTGCTTCGGACTTCCGCGACCTCAGCCCCGAAGAGCAAGCAGTCCTGCAGACGCCGATTGCCGACCTCAACCTGTCGGTCCGGTCTCGCAAGTGCATGACCCGCCTGAACATCACCACCGCTGGCGAACTCTGCCAGCGAACGCCAGATGAACTTATGGGTGCCAAGAACTTCGGCGTGACCTCGCTCAACGAAGTCCGCGCCAAGCTCTCCGAACTTGGAATTCGCCTGCGAAACGACTGATTCGTTTCCGTCGCATTTCGATCAACTCACGGGAGTGTCCGCCATGCGGCCACTCCCGTTTTTCGTTTCATGTGGATTTCGCGCTGCCAATCAATGAGTAAAAGCGTGCTCTTATGCGGATTCAGAGGGAGCACCTGGAACCCTAATGATTCTCGGAGCAACCGGTCTTTCCTTCGAAGCTGAACGGCGATCCAAGATCACATTCACCACGATGACGAAGACATTCACACTATTTACCACGACACATGGGGGACCATCCCCAGAGACATTACCCTCGAAAGCTAGGGGTCGATCTGACGTGTTATACACAACGAGATACCCAATCGCCTTACTGTAATCCAGCGCATACCGATGAGCCTGCCAAAGTCCTTGCTCCACATGCCTCGCGTCTCTATTCGCATCGTCGCACACCTTGATCTCAATTGGCAGTGGCTGTTCTCCTTGCCAAACAATGACATCGGCACGACCAGAGGGGCTGTTGGGGGCTGAGAATGGGAAGTCAATTCCTTCTCGAAACAGCCATGCTCGCAAATGGTGATCAAACACCTCTTCAATCTTTCTGGAGTCTGCTGAATCGAGGAGCGAAGCAAGTTGATCGCCGTTAAACCAAGCCGACTCGCGTTGGTATCGAGTTAACATGTAGAGCAAGAGGTCTCCCTCGTCGATTCTTTCGTCGAGATAACTGCACAAAGGGACGACGATCTCACTGACGAATGCCTGATACCGCTCTTGGTAATCCGAATATCTTTTAAAATAAAGCCGATTGAACTCGCCGAAGCTGTCTTTCGAATTGTTGACGATCTCGAAGCATCTCAGGTAGAACTGCGAGCATTCAAATTCCGATTTCGGAAGATTCCATCGAAAATTTTGCGAGTCGAATAAGCTTGATGAGTCTGGGTATTTGCCGCTTACGGAATTCGCCAACTCTGTGGTCACGCAACTCAACACTGGAGAAGTCGTTATGAAATCGA
>CANJZR010000587.1 GCA_947479075.1 Planctomycetaceae bacterium | reverse complement strand
GATATTTCGCGTATCGGTCAGGAACATCAGCGGCCGAGGGGGCGACTCTCCCGGCGGAAGTGATGCCCATCCAGTCCGTCACCCGGGAAACGTCTGCGGACTCTGTGGCTGGAGCTCCAGCGAGTTCCCAACCATCAGCCAGGCCCTTCGTCCCTCCCCCAGTCGTGCAATCCGCTCCTGCCCCGGTCGTCGAGGCGGTGGCTGTGAGGCCACAGAAATTGGACGAGAGCAGAATGATCCAGCGGCTCGATCCAGCTCACGATAACGCGGAACGGCACCTGGCCACGCCCCTCATCGAGACCGAAGAGACTCCCTCTCCGGAGACATCGTCGGAAACCGAAAGCTGGACACGACGCGAATTTGAGGGCGAAGTGTCCATTGAGGCAGTTGTCCTCGCGCGGTTTACAGAGGGATCAAAGCTGGCAGTCCTGCACCTGCCGTTCGTCCCGCCGCTGCCCGAGTTGCCGCAGATCGAGTACGAGCCACTCGATTCCGGCTGTGACATCACGATCACCACAGAGTCCGCTTACCGTCACGGAGCCAAACTCAACGTCACGCGGCGTTCAGCGGGTCCCGCCGAATCGGTCCCGATCGGGATTGTGATCTACACGAGCGTCGAAGAAGAGATAGAATCATAAAGGAAGGCTGATCGAGCACCGGTTCGCCGTGTACGACTCAACGATCTGTCCTCCTTCTCCGCCCGGTGAGATCATGCCCGTCTACGTTTACGAGATCATTCAACCCGACGACAGCCCCGGCCCCACTTTTGAAGTGGTGCAACGGATCTCCGACAAGCCGTTGACCGAACACCCGGAAACCGGCGAACCAATCCGCCGTGTGATTCAGCCGCCGTTCATCGGCGGAGCCTGGACCGAGTCGTCCATGAGCAAACGCACGAAAGACGACAAGAAGCTCGGCCAGCAGGGATTCACCAAGTACGTCAAAGCCGGTGACGGCATCTACGAGAAGCGGTGTGGCAAGGGCCCCGACATTATCTCCCGCGACAGCAAAGTCGACAGCTCCGACTTCAAACATCTGGACTAACGCACGCGGCGAAAGACCAGCTCATTACAGCCCATGCGATTGGTCGTCCTCAAGTTCACCAGCTCAAATCCTCGCTCCCGACCGAAGTGGAGCAGGTCCTCGACTTTGGCCACTTCAAAGGGGTATCCCCCCAGCCAGTCGATCCAGTCGTAGTACACTGACATCCCGCGGGAGCCCGGCGTGAGAGCTGCCTCTCGGCCTGAAATCACCCATTTCACAGCTGTGCGAAACGCGAAATAGGGAATGCATGTCGCCATCACCAGCCAGCGTCCGATGGTGCCCGAGCAATACAGACGCTTCACGCGGGTCCAGAACCGCGACAGGCCTCCCTCATCGTTGTAGATGGCGATAAAGAACTGGCCCCCCGGGGCCACGCGCTGGGCGGCATGCTCGAGAGCCTGATCCAAATGACCCGTGTGGTGCAGCACACCCCACGAGTAAACCACGTCAAACTGTCCCAGCTGGGTCATGAACGCTTCGTCGAGGACTGACCCCGGCTGTACTGTCCAGTTGGACGCGTCCAGAGCGTAGCGCCTCCGCAGCTCCTGCGTGCAGGCGACTGAGCTGGGATCGAAGTCGAACGAAGCCACATTCGCCCCGAGCTTCCACGCCGCCAGCGATGAGAGGCCACTGCCGGAACCGATGTCGAGAAACGTCTTACCTGCCAGCGACTCGACCTGCAGCATCTCCCTCAGGGCTTGCGTCGCCGCTTCGATCCGCTGCGGTGTCAGCACCGACAAAAACGCCTGCCAGTTCTTGCCGAAGGCGAAACGCTGTCCGGCATCAATCTCCGTCTGTGCATTCGAGGTCATATGCGCTTCTCTTTCCTCGAAATCTGGGACCAGAGATCGCCTTCAAATAAATCGACCAGCTGAGCCAGACCCGCCTCGACCAGCTCGGGCCCCTTCACGAACTTTCCGGGACGAGTCCACTTCTGGATCAGGCTCATCTCACACCCGAACATCCGCACCAGCAGCCCGTCGATGTCCTCTTCCAGCACCTTGAAGTAGCGAGCCCATTCCGCCGCTTCCTCCAACCTGACATCCTCTTCGCTCTGCCAGCGCATCGGATGAAACAGCAACGCAGAGTACGGCGTGACATACCGGCGACGACAAGCGGCAAACGGGACGAGAGCGGCCGATGAACACTCCCCAGCGACGATGACTGCGGGATCGAGGCCCCGTAACCGGATGATCGACGCCAGCGCCAGACCACTAAAAACGCTGCCTCCACTGGAGTCGATAAATATCGTTCCGCGAGAGCGGCGCGGGACTTCCATCAGCTTGTCGGCCAGTTCGGCCTGCTTGTCGGTCAGATCACCCGACAGCATGATCTCCCAGTCACCTTTGGGCGCATCGGAGCGCCCCGTCGAAATCGGGCCCGGGTAGGCTCGCAAGGGAAAGGATGGTCGATCTTCAGGCATGCGACTGGACTCCAGAGGGGAGCCAGATCGTACGCGATGAGAGTGTCGCCTGCATCCGAAATGTTACGGCTTCAGCCCGAGCGGATCCGGCACCGCAGCTGTCAGCTCTGGCTGGGGCAGCTCTAACTGATTGATGAAACGCAGGTACTGCACTTCAAGGTGGTTGATGTCCTTTCCAAAGACCGCCTTGAAATCGTTCAACCGCTTCATGGCGGAGTACTCGCCGAGGTCAGTCCGATTCGCCAGCCTTTTCAGGTAAGCCGACAGATTCGAGGACCGTGTCTCCGCCAGGAAGAACGTCAGTGCCCAGGCCTCGCTGTAAGCGTCGAGTGTATTGGTCTGGAAGAGAGCTTCGGAGGTCAGAAACTCTTCGAGGGCTTTCTTGGGTCGGCGGCCCTTCTGATACTCCAGGAACCAGGCGAAGCGTTCGCGATTCATTCGCTGAGCGATCGAAGACTGCTGGCGGGCATCGTCACGATTGGCATCCCCCTCAAACAGCATGGCCATCCCTTCGATGATCCAGGTCGGATCGTCGCCCAGCCGGGAATGCAGCCCGCAATTAAAACCCATCTGGTGGGTCGTCTCGTGAGCAAGCGTGTCCTGGAAGGTCGTCGCTGCCTGGGGAGCTCCATAAGGTGTCAGACGGGAGAACGGTAAGAGTGCGGAATCATCCGCTGCACGATGAAGCGGGGACTCCGGAACAGTGATGTCACCGTAGAACGCCTTCG
>CANJZR010000586.1 GCA_947479075.1 Planctomycetaceae bacterium | reverse complement strand
GGATTCGCGGGGCCCTCAGTGGCAGTACAGGTGTGAAGTCGCCCAATGAAGGGATCGAACCCGCTGGCTTTGAAGAGCCCGCGAAGAAGGGGCCGAAGCGATAGGCGGTCTTGAAAGTCCATTCACGCTTGGTGGGATGTTCAGTCGCTCTTGAATCGGCCGTCGGACAGGTGTCGGGCACAGAACGCGGGACCTCGCATATCAGCGGGTAGCTCCTGATCCCATTCAAATCCGACTTCGTATTGGAAGACAGTTGCGGCAGGCTCTGTCATAATTCGCATTGGATTACCGTAACAACCTGCACGTTGGTCAAACGCACATGACCCCAGCCCGCATTGGAATCGTCACTGTCTCCGACCGCGCGAGTCGCGGTGAATACGAAGACAAAGGCGGCCCCGCGATCGTCGAATACTTTCGTGAGGTCCTCAGCTCTCCCTGGGAGCCGGTCGCTCGCGTGATCTCGGACGATCAAACGCTGATCGAAGAGACACTGATGGAGCTGTGTGACATGCAGGGGTGCTGTGTGGTTGTCACGACCGGGGGAACTGGTCCTGCGATTCGAGATGTGACCCCCGAAGCCACGGTCACGGTCGCTGATAAGCTGATGCCGGGATTCGGCGAGCTGATGCGGAAGGTCTCGCTCGAAAAAGTCCCGACCGCCATCCTCTCGCGGCAGACAGCTGCGATTCGCGGGAAGTCATTGATTGTGAACCTGCCGGGTCAGCCGAAGGCGATCCGCGAATGCCTGGATGCAGTGATGCCGGCGATCCCATACTGCGTCGACCTGATCGAGGGACCGAGGCTGGAAACGAACCCCGACCGCATCGTGGCGTTTCGCCCGAAGAAATGATCTACCCAACCGGGAGGGCGAAGCTCCTGCTGAGCCGCTATCGCGAGGAGGTACGTTGAGATGATCGGACCTCAAGTCGTCGCTTATGCCATGCTCGCGTTATTCGTGATCTCCGTGGTCTACCCATGGGATTTCACTTGGCCAGCTGCGAGTTGGCTGGCCCATCTCCCACTGCTTCAGATCCCGCTGTATATCCTGTACGAGGTCAGCGTTTCGGCCAGCAATATCAGGGCGGATCTGATCCTTGTGATTCCGGCATTGCTCATCATCGCGATGACTTACGTCGGGAAACTCGCATTCATGTACTTTGTGGAGAATCAGGAACTGAGGAATTCGACGAGTCCAACCGCAGATAAGGGCGGAATTTAGCGTTCACTCCAGTCATTTACTCGGGCGAAGGCAGACGCCCCTCTGGCAACTGATCTCCCTTCAATGGTAGTCTACCCTTTGTTGTATAGACTCTTTGTTGGTGAAATGGTGATCTCATGCACCGGACTTTTCAATTCCTAATCGCACTCTTCTTGTTCGCACCTCCTCTGCGGTCAGACGATCTCCTCGTAAAAGAGATCGATCGGCGTATTAATCTCGAACCGAGCTACAAGGGGCAGCCACATTACGCTCTCCTTGTCTTTGGACGTGACCCGCAATCTGTTGTTTGGATTGTCGAAGACGGCAAGGTGCTCTACATCGACAAGAATGCCAACCGCGATTTGACAGACGATGGGGCTCCAATCCCTGCGACAGAAGAACACACGTTTAAGAGTGTCAACGGCGAGAAGCACTGGGGTATGAATTACGTCCTTGACAAATGGACTCTCCCCAACGGATCGCCAGTCACTGAATTTCGACTCACGCACGGAAATTATGGAAATCCAGAGGACACGTATGCTCTTTCATTGACCCTGGGAGGCAAGATTCCCGTCTATGCGGGTTGGTCACCAATATTCGCCAAGACTCCCTCAGACGTGAATCCGATCGACTTTGGCCATCCAGTGGCCCCTCGAAGCCTTCGGTTTGATGAAATCGTACTCGGGGCGAAGCAGAGTCGATTTAGCATTGCGTTCACGACACCCAAAGCTCCTCACCGATCTCCTGCCAGGCTCAGTATCGATGCCATCCCTCGAACAGTGAATCCCATCGCACAGATCGACTGGCCCGTCAAAGAAGGAGCGGATCCCGTACAAACCACACATGTCCTCACAGAGCGGTGCTGTTATTGGGAGTTCTACACCAAGACTTTCGAGATTCCAGAAAATGTGGTCGAGGGAAAAGCGACCGTGACGATCTCAGTCCCGGCTGTGCACTTTCCGTTGGAGTTGAGTACCGACCATTTTGAGATACCGGTCGTGAACAAAAAATGATGGACTGCAGTTGGCCGATATTCTGGCCCGGTAGTCGACCGGGAATGATCGGCCTATACTGCCCCCACGCGCATCCTCCGCGCGGTGTCACTCACTCAGACCGCCTCGTTGACGATGGCGGTCCATGGAAACTGGCTGTGTCCTACATTCTGAATACCCCCGATCAGCAGACGGAAATGCTGGCGGCGATTGGTGTGTCCTCGATCGACGAGATCATTCGGCGGCAGATTCCTTCCGAGGTACTCGTCGACGGGCTGCTCGACCTGCCCCCGGCGCTCGGCGAGATGGAGCTCGAAACGCACATCAAGCAGCTGGCGGCCCTGAACCGGACGGATCGAGTCTGCCTGATGGGTGGTGGAGCGTACGACCACTTCATCCCGGCGGTCGTCGATGAGATCACCTCGCGCGGCGAGTTCTACACGGCCTACACCCCGTATCAGCCCGAGGCGAGCCAGGGGTCGCTGCAGGCGTTCTTCGAGTTTCAGTCGCTCATCTGCCGTCTGACGGGGATGGATGTCTCGAACGCCAGCTTGTACGAAGGCGGCACCGCTGTCAGTGAAGCGGTGTTCATGGCGATGCGGTGTACCAACCGGCATCAGCGGGTGGTGATCCTCGGCTCCGTGAACCCCGAGTACCGGCAGGTCCTGCAAACCTACACCAAGACACTCGGCACCGAAGTCGTCGTGATCCCGGCGAAGAACGGTGTGGTTGATCCAGCCGAAGTCACAGCTGCCCTCAATGATCAAACCGCGTGTCTGGTGATTCAACAGCCAAACTTCTTGGGATGCATCGAGCAGGCAGAGGAACTCTGTATCGCAGCCCGTGCGGTCGGGGCTCTGGCAGTCGTATCGTTCGATCCGATCAGCCTTGGGATTCTGACCCGACCGGGGGATTACGGAGCTGATATTGCTGTCGCCGAAGGGCAGTCGCTCGGGACACCGCTGCAGTACGGCGGGCCGTATCTCGGCTTGCTCGCCTGCCGCAGTGAG
>CANJZR010000585.1 GCA_947479075.1 Planctomycetaceae bacterium | reverse complement strand
GGTTCCCAGACACCCCATCGACGCCGGGGCGGTGTGCGTATGCGTCGCCGAGATCAACATCCGATCGGGCCGAATCTTCGTCCGCGAGGCTGCCAGTCCCTTGGCATCATCGAGAAAATCCCGCCCCATCATGCAGCTGTCGACCACCACGATCGCGATCCGCTCTTTGCCGTCATCCAGCACGATCGCCCGGGCATTGAGCTTCGATGTCGCTTTGGTCGCCGTATTGGCTGTCATCCCCCCATTGACCAGCACGGGGAACATCGTCGGAGTCACGTCCACTGCAGCTGCGCCAACCTTGAGCTCGGCCCGTGCAACAGCCCCGTTCTGCCACAGCAGCACCGACCAGGCCAACACCAACAAACCAACTCGCACAGCTGCCGCAATTCTTCTCGTGAACGTCATAGGGGGCACTCATCAGAGGTGAAAGGGAGCAAACTCGCTCTCAAGTTACCTCGCCACCTTCCCGTGTGACAGTGAACACCACCTACGCAGGACAACCAGCGACAGCCTCTATCGTCCTGAGATTGCATGTGATCGGACTTGCGCCATAGCATTGAGCGATGTTGAAAGTGTTTTGAAAGTAAATCTTCACCAACCAGCAAACTCTCAACGGAGTCGGGTGATGTATCTTGCAGTACAACGATACACGCATGCTTTACATAAGAGCATGACCTACAGTCGATCGCCAGATTCATACGGCTATGGCAATCTTCTCGACGCTTCGGCTGTTGATCGAAGTTCAGACAAAGCGATTGCTTGTAGTCGCCGTGTCTCACAGTGGCTGTGCATGTTGCTGCATGCGTTTTTACTGTGTGTGGTGTTTTCAGAAGGTGCAGGTGCCGACGAACCGCGTGACCTTGCTATCGCACTGCTGCGGGAGGCCGAAAAAATCCCGGAAGCCAACGTCGGAACTACCCTTCGAATGGCTAAAGCGTTTGTCGAAGCAGGTGATTTCACGACTGCTGGACCACTGCTCGTGAAAGCATGGAATTCCAGTCTCAAAATAAACGATGATGACTTCCCTTTGCGGGTGGCGCTGTTGGAAATCGCACAATGCCAAGCGCAGATGGGGCAAGAAAGCGATGCAATCGAAGCCGCTCGAAAACTTCCCTCATCGTTTGACCGAGCAATTGTACTGGATTCAATTTCCGCTGTTTTGGCAGGTAAGGGGAAAGTGACAGCTGCCTTCCAGACCGTCGATCTCATCCCCGCACAGGAACGCTTTCAGGAAAATGTGCCAGGGACTCAGCGCGACATGGCGCTGAGCCAACTCTCAATGGTTTTTTCAGAACGCCACGATTATGCAAATGCGATGAAAGCCGTGGACTTGATCGGTAGTGGCGGCACATTTAACGAAGAAGAGAGACGGGCAGCGGAACAGCAGAGGGTCTCTGGACAGTTCTGGATCTTCTACAGCCAGCTTGAATCAGGCGATATCAAATCAGCGCTTCAAACGGCGCATTCGTTCGCATCACAGTCGCGTCGTGATTCTGCTTTGTGTCGCATGCTGCGCTGTGGGGGTGACCGGGTCGATCTGGCGACTGCCCGAGAGATCTTCAAAGACATCCAGGATCAGTCCCTGAAGGACATCGCGGCAACAAGCCTGGCCGAGAGGTTATGTCGACTAAAGCAGCTTGACGAGGCCACAAGTCTTGTCGATCAGATCCAGGGCACAGCTGAAAAGGCCACCGGGTTGTTGGAACTCGCCGCGGGACACGCGGCGAACGGAGACATGGAGAAGACTCGGGCATTCCTTAACCAGTCGACGGCGCTTGTTCCGTTGGCGGACAATCCAAATAAAGTGGCAGTAGCTATGAAGCGAATCGTCGAGGCGTTCGTCAATTCCGGTCATCTCGATCACGGTCAAGAGGTTGCCGGGGAACAGAACGACCTCGTGACGCGTTCCGTGTGTTATCAAGCGATTGCCATTGCCCAATGTAAACAGGGGCGCAAGGTGATCGCGCAGCAGGCGATTCTCGATAGCAGAAAGGCCGCCGTTAGCATCTCATATGCCTACCGGCGTTCAGTCCGACTTCAAGAATTGGCAGTGGCCTTGTTGGGCATCAATGAGAAAGAAGAATCGATCTCTACTTTGAAACTGGCTCGTGAAGCAGGATGCGAGGTCGATTCCGGGGCAGGGACCGATGTCTTGAATCTGATTGAAGTCGCCAAACTGCAAGCAACCATTGGTGATTCGGAAAGTGTCGCTGCAACCTTTGAGGATGCGTACACAGCCGCCAGAAAGTATCCGGACGATACATACAGCGGCTCTTTGGTCGCAAAAGTGATTCAAGCCCAGGCCCAGTTCGGGAACTCCACGCACGCGATACAGATCGCTCATGAAGAAAAGTCCTCCGAGGTCCGAGCCGGGCTGCTCGTTGCCGCAGCAGAGGGGCTTCTGGCACGCTCTTCCCCGACACCGCCTGTGGAAAACGACTGCGGTAATCAGTGACTGCTCCAGGTGGTACCGTTTGACCTGCTTGGCTGCCTGTGTCGTGGACTGCTTCTCCGCGGGATTCACTGACCAACTGCTTTGTCGTCACTCGTTCCAAATTGCTTGTCACACCCAGCTGACACCACCACGTAGTCACATTTTCCGTTGCTGTTCACTCCTCGATAAACTCGAATCGGTGTACCCCAAATATCTGGTATTTTCCCAGCACTAATCACTTGATCCCACGAACAGTCATAGATGACATCACGCCCATCCGGAAAGTACCGTGACAGCTCACTTTCATTAATTTTCACCCATCCGTCCTTGCATGGAACTGCTGGTATCCTTTCTTGAGCGAGCTTTCGGATTGCATACAGATTTCCAGAAAGTGCTGCGTATTGACCTGTTCGATAGAGCGTCCAAACAAGTCCTGCTGCCCCTGCAATCAACAAGAACACAGCTGTGCGAAAAAACAACGATCGGAATGTAATCGTCATAGCTAGGAGACCTCTCGCCCTCCATCGTCGCTGTTAGCAAGCTCCTTCGTTAAAGCGAGCCATCGTGATGTTGATGGCAATAACAGAGGGACAATGACGCAGATGGCCAATGCACCGAAAGTGGCGTTGAAAATGATCGCTACGGTCAAGTCGCTGTCCGGGTTTCTGAGTGATGCAAACATCATTGCGGAAACACAAGTCGCAACAGTCCCTCCCCACACTAACCCAATCGTACGTGAATGTGGTCGCCGTTCGTCGATTCGCTTTGAGGCTG
>CANJZR010000584.1 GCA_947479075.1 Planctomycetaceae bacterium | reverse complement strand
GGAGTCTCTGCTGATGGATTTTGGCACTTATGCCAGATTCTTTTTGGGTGTGCCGCTCTTGCTGGTCGCAGAGCAGGTGGTCGGGCCCCGCCTCAGGAGTGCGGGGCTGCAATTCGTGGAGGGAGGCTTTGTCTGTCCGGCGGACTACCCAGCCTTCGATCGAGCGATTGCACGTTCCGCAAAATGGCGTGAGTCTGTCTGGGCCGAACTCATCATCGTGACTGTGGCGATGACCGGTGCCTGGCTGTTTACCGCCGAAACTCTGACTGGGGGCGAGATTGCATCTTGGCGGTCTCCGAACTCACCGGACTCGCCATTTGGCATTTCATTAACGGCGCTCTGGTATCGGCTGGTTGCAGTCCCTATCTTGCAGTTCTTCTGGTATCGCTGGCTATGGCGACTGCTGGTCTGGACCAGCTTTCTTTGGAGCATCTCGCAGCTCAAGCTGAACCTGATAGGCACGCATGCCGATCAGGCCGGTGGTCTGGGATTTCTTGGCACGGCTCACTCCTCGCTGGGTCTTTTCGCATTCGCCCTGAGTTCCGTTTTGAGCGCAGAGGCCGCGTTTCTCGTTGTCTTTCAGCACGCCGCGATCGAATCCTTTCAAATTCCATTTGTCATCGTTCTGTTGTTCGTCGAACTGATGTTCCTCGGGCCCCTGCTATTTTTCACTCCAATTCTGGTACGCACACGGCTCGCTTGGCTGCGTGACTACAGCTTACTGGTGACCCGCTATAACCGAACTTTCCACGAGAAATGGATCTTGGGGAAGCCTGCGGCCGAGGCATCGCTGCTCGGCAGTGCCGACATTCAGTCCTTGGCGGATTTGGGTAGCAGTTTCGAGTATTTGCGGGGTATGAAAGCTGTGCCGTTCAGCCTGAGGTCAATCATCCAATTGGCATTGATGGCGAGCCTTCCTGGCTTGCCGCTGATTCTTCTCGTCGTACCGGTCCGCCAGATTATCGAGCTTCTCAGTAAGGCCGTGTTCTAGGCTCCGTTTGAAAGTGTCCGTTCGGCGGTGGACACCTGACAGCCCAGAAGTAAGCCCCCTCAATCGTCGAGAAGGTGGTCTGCCTCGAGCACTTTGCTGGAGAGCAAGTCACCTTTGTTAGACGACTTAAGAACGTCGCAGTGTACATAGATAACACACAGTCTCGTCCTCCTAAACATCACTCTGCGGTTGTCCAACGAGCAAAGTGAAACGAGTCACCTCAGTTTGGGAAGACCGATGCGAACCCTGGGGATACACGAAACCTTAGATAAGGGCGAAACGGGTTCCCAAGTTCGACTGCGAGGTCAACCCGCCCCTCAATTCAGTTCGTTCGTCGACGCCTTGCGATTAGTGCCGTGTGGAGAACCAATTACTAAACTCATCTGCACACTTCGCCAAACACGACAATTCAGTGTGGTTGTATCTCCGTCTACACCGAAACGCAGTGATGGTGAAGTTTCATCTGGGGTGTTCGGCTCGCCCGACTGAGGCGTGGGAAAGCGATTCATCCGCACTTTTTTCGGATGAGTTTGAAAGCACGGACATGCTGGTCATCACTGGAGTCGTACTGGGCAGTACGACAGACCAGCGGAGATTGCAGCATCACCGCAGCGGTATATTTGGGGCTATTGGTTTGGCTGGCGATCGAGTGCTGGACACGTGGAACTCGTTCGTAGCTGGTGCTGAACCCCGAGAATCTCAATCAGTACGAGAAGGTTGACGCTCAGCCTCGTTCAAGTGAGGTGTTGAATCTGGCAATCGTGAACAACAGAGAGAAGACCTGCTTCAGCACAGGCACCAGTGGTCGAAGTCAGCTGCCGAATATTTCTTCGACGCCTGGTGTCGAACTCTTCTCACATCAGATCATCTGTCCACACGTTGAGATCATCCTCGATGGTCGTTTTTCAAACATATGCCTTGCATTCAGAGCCACTCCCTGCAAACAATACTCAACAGAAAGGTCGGCGCAATTGTTCCGTCGTCACTACATCTCAGGGTTTGTACTCCTACTACAAGCAGCTTTATCGCTGCTAGGTAACAGTGGGGTGCATGCTGTATTGGGGTGTCAGCACGAACATAGCGCTGCCGGGTGTTGTTCGACGAGAAAGTCCGACGCCAAGCATCATCATAAGGGATGCTGTCACTCTCATTCGCACCGTCACGATCATCCACAGCGGGATGAGCATAAGCCAGCGCATGGACCGCTGACGGATGATGACTGTGCGATCTGCCAGGCGTTTACACGTCCGGCGGAAGTGGCTGTGGCGATCTACTGGACAGAAATTGAGGGTGAATGCACAGACTTTGTTGCAGACCCCGTGGCAAGTTGCATCGTCTGGTATTTTACTGAGTATGAAGTTCGTGGACCGCCGGTCGCCGCCTGAGGCTGTACTTGCGCTGGTCTGCCCCCAGGGCTCCTTTGCCCCCATGTTTATCCGCGCCGCGTGAGTACGCCGTCTCGTATGGATTTTGTCGCATCTCCCTGCGCGAGTCGTTGACGCTCCCTCACGATGTCTTCATCTCGATTGTTGCTGCGCGAATATGCGAGTGACGACTGGTTGAGGCACCCCGTGTCGGTGGATTGACTCGTCGCTGAGGTGTCTTGATTCGGCTCCTTCACGCGAGGATTCCATGAATACGTTACTGCGCAGCCATTGGCTGTCGCGGCTGAGCGATCTGCTGCACCATGACTTCTGTCCGGATATCAACCGGTTTGTTTACTGGCTCAAAAACCCGATGTGGTTACTGCTGCTGGTCACACTCGGATCAGCTGTGTGCGGCCTGATGGTGAACCCGCAGATCTTCGCCCTGACTGGGTTGCTATGCGGGGTCATCGTGCTGGGTGTGGCCTGGCCGATGATCGTGGTTCGCGGTCTGGAATGTCGAGTTCGCTTCGAGTCATCGCGAACTCGCGAAGGACAACCCGTCGCCGTTCGCCTCCGCATCACCAACCGCTGGCCATGGCCCGTATGGGGGCTCGCACTCGAGCAGGGGTTCGCCGTTTCCACCGATTCGCAGCTCCATCAGGCGGGGGAGAGCGTGGCTCTGTCACGAGTCTCCGGGTGGTCGTCCAGTGAGTTTCTCTGGTCATTCACCCCACAGCGCCGGGGTGTCTACCCGCTGACGATTCCGACCATTGAGACCGGGTTTCCGTTCGGGTTAGTGAAGGCCCACAAATGCTGTGTGGCAGAGAACGAACTGCTCGTCTGGCCACGTTCC
>CANJZR010000583.1 GCA_947479075.1 Planctomycetaceae bacterium | reverse complement strand
TTCTCCATCAAGGAGATGCGGGAAAAAGACAAATCAGCCATCAAGCATGAGGAACCGAAAGTCTCCTCGGTCGACGGACTGCGGGTCGAAGTTGAGCCTCCCAAACGGTATCAGGAAGAACGGACGAACCACTGGAAACAGCGAGCGGCACTCCCCGCTCGGCTCGCTGCTGCAAACGTCCGGTTCGCGTTCTCGTCCAAGGGGCTCAAGCAACCGGGCGACTGGCTCGATCAGGTCCGACTGCATATTGAACACGGTCTAACCGAGCCCCAGGCGGTTGCCGCACTGACAAAACACGCCGCGGAAATCCTCTACGCTGACTCACAACTCGGGACGATCGAGGTCGGCAAACGCGGGCATCTGGTCGTACTCAGCGGCCCTCTGTCGGACAAGAAGTCCAAGGTGCGATATATCCTGATGGACGGGCTGACCTACGAATACAACAAGCCCAAGCCCAAGGAGGGCTCTGACTCTGTCTCGCCCGCAGCCCAGTTGACCGGGCAGTGGAACCTGACGATCGCATCGGGCAAGGAGCCGACCACGGCTGTGTTCGATCTGGCTCAGGACGATAACCGGATCACGGGAACTCTGCAGAGTGAGAAGGGCGAGGGCCGGATCGCCAGTGGGTCGATCAGCGGACATGAAGTGAAAATCAACGTCGAGATCGGAGCCGGGGGCAAGGTCATCGAGCTGCGATTCACGGGTCAGGTCAAAGAGAAAACACAGCTGGAGGGGATGGTCGAATCGGCCTTCGGAGCTCCGGCCTCGTGGAAGGCCGAGCGTATCAACACTGAGGCGGGTAAGACTCCTGCCGCAGGTGTCTCATCATCGCCCGACAAGACTGATTCGCCGAAACCCGATGCAGAGCAGGGCGGTCCCTCGACTCCGGAAGCGGCGGTCAAGATCTCGCTGGATGATTCAGCTGCCGATGACAACCCGGAGGATGAGTCTGAGAAGACTCCCGCAAAGCAGCCTGAGCCCTCATCGAATCCCCCCCAGGCTCCCGAATCTGGAGACGACCGGGCAGAGAAAGACGAGCCAGACGCGCCCCCCTCCGAGAAACAGCCATCCCCCGACAAAGCGGTAACCGACAAAGCTCCTCAGCCCGACAAGAACGACCGCGAGAAGATTGCTCCGAGCGATCCCACGGAACTGGAAGCCGACCGCAACCGCCGCGCCGAACCGACCGGCGGCAGTGTCCTCATTCGAGGCGGCACCATCTTCACCGGCACGGGTGAAGTGCTGGAGAATGCCTCGCTGCTGATCGAAGCGGGAAAGATCAAAGCGATCGGTTCGAGCGTGTCAGCACCCGAAGGTGTACGAGTCATCGACGCCACGGGGCGATATCTCACTCCCGGACTAATCGACACCCACAGCCACATCATGATCGCGGGGGGCGTCAACGAATACTCGCAATCAGTCGTGCCGGAAGTGCGTGTTAAGGACACCATTCGCTCCAACGATGTCCACGAATATCGGGCCCTCGCGGGAGGTGTCACGACGATTCGACTGCTGCACGGCTCGGCCAACACGATTGGAGGCCAGGACGCTGTCGTGAAGTTGAAAATCGGCCAGACAGCGAAGGAACATCTGTTCGAGGCTGGCCCGCAAGGAGTGAAGTTTGCCCTCGGCGAGAACGTCAAACGCAAAGACGGCCGGTTCCCCAACACACGTCTGGGCGTGGAGGCCGTGCTGCAACGGGCGTTCTTCGAGGCTCTCGACTATCGCCGTCGCTGGCTCGACTACGAGCGTGAGAAACAGGCCAAGGGCGACCTGGCTGCGATTCTCCCCCCGCGTCGCGATCTGCGCCTGGAGGAACTGGTCGACATCATCGAGCAACGAACCCTGATCCACAGCCACTGCTACCGTGCAGACGAGATCCTGATGCTGCTGCGTGTGGCGGAAGGTCATGGCATCCGTGTGCAGTCATTGCAGCACGTCCTGGAGGGGTACAAGATCGCCCCCGAGATTGCCAAGCACGGGGCCAGCTGCAGCACGTTCGCCGACTGGTGGTCGTACAAGATCGAGGCGATCGACGCGACGCCGTTCAACACCTCGATGCTGCGCGATGCCGGGGTCAACACTGTCGTCAAAAGCGATGACTCCGAGCTGATGCGACAGCTGAACCTCGAAGCGGCCAAATCACTCAAGTACGGCAACATGCCGATGCAGAGTGCCCTGCAGATGGTCACGATCAACGCCGCCCGCGAACTGGGAATTCACCAGAGAGTCGGCACGCTGGAAGTCGGTAAGGATGGCGATGTCGCGATCTTCAACGGCCATCCACTGAGTGCCTACTCGCGAGTCGAGATGACACTGATTGAAGGGGAGATCCGCTTCCAGAGAGATCAGCAACCCACCGCCATGTCTCCCGAGGCTGTGAAGCGAACCACCACGGCCGTCCCGCTGGAGTTGGCAGCCCCGGAAGTGCGATCGCGCATTCTGACTTTACCCCACTCTTCGACCGGCCTTTATGCCATCACGGGGGCAAAGATTCATCCGGTCGACGCCCCGGACATCAGTGGCGGGACGGTGATTGTCCGCGATGGGAAAATTGAAGCCATTCACCCTGACATCCGGTTTCCTGAGGGTGCGACAACGATCGATGCCGCGGGATTTCATCTCTATCCCGGATTGATCGATGCGGGCACGACGCTCGGTATTGCGGAGATCGAGCTGGAAAAGGTGACGATGGACGCCAGCGAGATTGGTCGCTTCCAGCCCGACCTGCGGGCCGGAATCGCCGTGAACGTGGAAAGCGAGCTGGTCATAGCGGCTCGGGCGGGGGGCATCACCACGGCCTTCCTGCGTCCGCATGGAGGGATCATCGGTGGCCAGTACTCAGTAATTCAGACTGCGGGTTGGACTCCCGAAGAGATGGTCCGCGACTACACCGTGGGCTTGGCCTTGCAATGGCCCGAAAGCGAGGAAGACCAGCAACGCTTGAGTCGCTTCATCCGCGAAAGTCGACTATACGACGCTGCCCGCTCGGCCCCCGAATCGGCAAATGCGGTCCTCAAGGATCCCCGTTACGAAGCGATGCGACCGTACGTCGCCGGACAGAAACCGATTTATGTGGAAGCCCACAGTCGCAAGCAGATCGCCGGAGCTCTCATCTGGGCTGAGGAGGAGAAGCTGAAGATCGTCATCACGGGCGGCACCGACGCGTGGAAGCTTGCTCCCCAGCTGAAGGCCCGCCAGGTCCCGGTGATCGTCGGT
>CANJZR010000582.1 GCA_947479075.1 Planctomycetaceae bacterium | reverse complement strand
GTCAGCTCGTGCGTTTCCGGCTCGCCGCCGGGCACATCGCGCTGGACGACGACCTTGATGGGCTGATTGCGATGCTCATAGAAGAACTGCGGCAGATGCTGGGGATCGACGTTCAGGCCGACATCGTTGCCATCCACTTTGACCAGACGGTCGCCGACCTTGATCTGAGCCCGGGCCGCTGGTGCATCGTTTCGGATCGCGGTGATCTTCCCGAGTTCCAGACGCAGGCCGAGGGTCTTGACCGGCGCGGGGGGCAGCTTGATGTGGATGGTGGATGGGGTGGCGTCCGGCGTCTCTTTGGGCGGCTGACGCACGACGGTCAGGTCGAGCGTTTCAGACCGCTTTTCATAGAGGATCGGCACGACTTCCAGCCAGGTTTTGACCGGGGCGCCGTTGATCTCGGTGATCTGGTCACCGGCCTTGAATTCGGCCTTGTCCGCAGGGGTGCCGGGCGATGCGGACTGCAGGGCCTTGTCGTGGACCTTGAGTGAGGAGATGGAATCGATCCCCAGACGGCGACGGTCGCCCGCTTTGTCGGGGTCCATCGTGATCGTGTATGTCTCGCCACTGGGGCGATGCAGGTCGATCACCAGCCGCCCCGAGGAGAGGGCCACGCCCCGGACGATGTCGGAGAATTCGCGGGTCTTGCGCCCGTTGATCTTCAGAATCGTGTCACCGGGCCGAATCCCATAAGTCCAGGCCGGCATGCCGACGACGACATCGCCGACCTGCGTTTCGACTTCTTCCACGCCGAGCCGGAAAGCCAGGCAGAAGAACATCCAGCCGGTGATCAGATTCATGATCACGCCCGCCGAGATGATCGCCATCCGTTGCGGGACTGATTTGGAGGTGTATGAACGCGGGTCAGCGGCGACCTGCTCGTCGGTCATCTGGCCGGGGTCGATGTCGTCCTGGCCCCGCATCTTGACGTAGCCGCCAAAGGGGACCGCGGAGAGGGCGTATTCGGTCTCACCCCACTTGCGGCACCACAGCATGGGGCCGAAGCCGATGCTGAATCGCTCGACGTAGACTCCGCACCACTTGGCGACGGCAAAGTGGCCGAGTTCATGGACAAAGATCACCAGACCGAGCCCGATGGCCGCTGTCACGATGTTCAGAATGCTGGCCAGATCGGGAACAATCCCGGCTATGAGTTCCAACGCAGTGCCTCCTGCCGAGCCCAGCGATCCATCTCCAACAGGAGATCGAGCGTGGGATGAGCTTCAAATTGATGGGCGTCCAGAATCGACCGACAGAGTCGGGGAATCTGTGGAAACGCCAGTTCGTGCTTGAGGAAACGGTCCACGGCAACCTCGTTGGCTGCGTTCAGGACCGCTCCACTCGTTCCTCCTCGCCCGGCCACTTCGAAACCCAGCCGCAAAGCGGGGAACCGATCGAGATCGGGAGGGGAGAAGGTGAGATTCCAATTCTGACGAAAGTCCATCTTTCGAGCGACCCCAGGGGTCCTCTCGGGCCACGTCAGGGCATATTGGATGGGTAACCGCATGTCGGGCGGCGACAGCTGGGCGATGACCGACCCGTCGACGTACTCGACCATGGAGTGGACGATCGACTGCGGGTGAATGACCACATCGATCTGCTCGACAGGGAGATCAAACAGCCACCGGGCCTCGATGATCTCCAGCGATTTGTTCATCATCGTGGCCGAGTCGATCGTGATCTTCGGCCCCATGTTCCAGGTGGGGTGGGCCAGAGCCTGTGCGGTGGTGACGTTCGCGATCTGTTCGGCGGTCCACTCGCGAAAGGGGCCGCCACTGGCGGTCAGGATGATCCGCTTGACTTCGTTCTTCTGTCCGCTGGTCAGTGATTGAAATACCGCACTGTGTTCGCTGTCGACTGGCAGCAGCGTGGCGCCGGTCTGGCGGGCGAAGTCCATCATGAGCGGACCGGCGACGACCAGCGTTTCCTTGTTCGCAAAGGCGACGACCTTACCCGCCTCGACCGCAGCCCATGTACCGCGCAGCCCAGCTGCTCCGACAATTCCGGAGACAACGACATCCACATCGGATCGGCGGGCGACTGAGGCGACAGCTTCCTCGCCAAACAGGAGTTCCGTTGTCGTGGGGAAGGCTGTGCGGTCGACTTGAGAGGCAATTGTCGCGTCGGCAATGACGGCGACTTCCGGGCGGCATTCGTGACACTGGGCCGCCAGCTCTTTCCAGCGGCGGTGCGTCGTGAGCGCGACGGGACACATCGCGGTCGTCTGTGCCTTCAGCACATCCAGACAGCTCGTGCCGATCGAACCGGTCGACCCGAGTACGGCAATCCGTTTCATACAGCCCAATGTCCCGCCGGAGAACGCAACACCCTCCGTGGTCCATCAACGGAAGTTCTGCACTGGCCGGATTCTAGGACGATCCAGCCAGTCACGCAACGTGTGTCGTGGGGGAGGGGAGCTTTCAGCGATCAGCTTTCAGCCGTCAGTATCGGAGATTCGTTTTGGTGAGGTGTGCGGTGGCAAGTGGCGGTGGGGGAGACGAAGAGTGGTCAGGCGGAGAGGAGCCAGTGGTCTTGGGCGGGTTCGTAGTATTTGAGTGGTGGAAAGTTGAGGATTTGGGTGAGGTAATTTTCAAAGGCGTTTTGGGTGAGGGGCCAGCTGCCGTAGCGGTCGCGAATGGTTTCGGCGGCGATTTTTCCGCCGAGACGCTTGTATTGGTGAAACGGTGGGAAGCGTCGGCAGCGGCAAATGACTTGGAACAGGTCTTCCATCACCTGGAGGTCGGTGTACTGCTGCCCCATAGTTGCACGGGGAGAGAGGCCGATTGACTGACGCAGCTGGCTCCACGAACCGCAGCGGCGGGCGATCATGCCGGGCGAGATCCCGGTGAGCCTGCAGAACCGGGCTTCGGAGAGATTCGGCCCGTGTTCGTCGACAGCTGTCCGTAAGGCCTGCTTGATCTGATCAATATTCAGTTTGGGACGAGCCCGTGGCGCTTCGGGAGTGAGGCCGATGTCGATCCGCAATTGAGTCCAGCTGCCGCAGAGATCAAAGATCAGATGTTGTGAAAGCCCCGTCTCTCGCCGGAAGGCTGTGAGTGACAACGATTCCCCATACACCCTGACGAGCATGCAGGCGGTATTGAGCAACTTTTCACGGGTGTAAGTGTGGTACCGCGACATGAGCTAGCTCCAGTGGGGATAAGTCACACGGAGCAGGGGAGGGTGCGCGTGGCACTAGAGAGGACGGGCGGAACCCTTAGG
>CANJZR010000581.1 GCA_947479075.1 Planctomycetaceae bacterium | reverse complement strand
CAAGGACAAGTCTGGCAACACCATCAAGCTGACGGTTCGTGGCCTAACCGGTGGCGTGCGGGTCGAACCAATGCAGCGTCCGGAGGTGAGACCATGAGACGGCCTCCTCGCCTTTCTTCGGGTCCCGCCGCGACTGTTCCTCGATCAAGGAACCGTTGCTCTTTCCTTCACCCGCGATCTGGCATGACACTGCTGGAGGTCGTCATCGCACTCGCACTCTTTCTGGCGGCGATGTCAGCGATTGCGGAGATCCTGCGCATGGGCAGCGATTCGTCGGTCAAAGCTCAGTTGCAGGCAGAAGCGGCCCTCCTGGGCGAATCAAAACTCAACGAAGTCGTGGCTGGCATCGTCCCATTGACGTCGGTGCAGTCACAGGCATTCGAGGACTCGCCAAAGTGGACTTGGACACTGTCCGTTGAGGACGACACCACCTTGTCACTCAAGCATGTCCTGCTGAAGGTCCAGCACCTGAACTCTGCAGGCAAACCCGACCATGAGGTTAAGTTCGCCCGCTGGATGCGGGACCCGATCGTCTTCCAACAGTCCGGCAGTTCGTCGTCCGCACTCGATACACTCCAGAGTGTGCTGCCATGATGCGTCGTCCCCCCTCTCACACTGCGACTGGATCCCGTTCCGATCGATGGGGTTTCACGCTCATTGAAGTGCTGGTCGCGCTGGGGCTCAGCCTGGTGCTGGTTTCGGCGATCTACTCGGCGATTTCACTGCACTGGCGATACGAAACCGCCGGAAGAGAGAGAATCGAGAGAGCCCAGATCTCGCTGGCGGTTCTGCGTCTGATGACTGAGGACATTGGCTCCGTGGTCTTCAAGGCCCCCAGTTCCAAGGAAGAGGCCGATGCCGCGGGCACGGGTACAGCCACCACTGGGTCATCGACGTCCGCCGCGACCGGGAGCACCTCTGGCACCACGCCCGGAACCAGCTCCGACAGCACAGACTCGACCTCAGCATCGATGAACGGTGCGAACAGTAAGTCGTCGGCAACCGCCAGCACCCCAACCAGCCTCGGGGTCGTCGGTACGGCGGATTATCTCCAACTCGACATCAGTCGCCCCACGAAAGAAGACTTCATTCCCGAGTCATCGGCCACTGGCCCAAACGCAGCTGTCCCGGTGACACCAACTCTCAGCGACAATGTCCGCGTCGTCTGGGCCATGGTCACGCCATCCTCGGGCACAGTCGATGCGAACGGCGTGCGGTCCCTGACCGCCAACCCAGCCCTCGCCCGCCAACTGACCGATCGCCTGCGACAAGCCGTCGAAACTCAAGCTGCCGAAACGAATCAGAACTCCGCTGCTCCCCAGCTGGAGGAGTCGAACATTCTGGCCAGGGAGATCGTCAAGCTCTCGTTCCGGTACTACGACGGATACTCCTGGGTCACCGAATGGGACAGCGTGACGCAGGAGCGATTGCCACGGGTGATCGAGGTCACGATTGGGTTCCTGAAACCGGAACATCGCAAGCCGGGGGCTCTCAACCTTCCTGGGGCGGAAACCATCATCCCGATCAAACATGTGATCCTCGTCCCCAGCTCCTCCCCCGTCTCGGGAGAAGAACTATGAGACGCCCCAGCCACCCTCCATCAACCGGTAACGTCATTCCGCCTCCCCCTCACCCCCTCTCCCCCTCACCCCGTCCCCCGTACGCCCGCCGCGGCAGCGCGCTCATCATCGTCCTGATCGTCGTCGTCCTCCTCACCCTCGGGGCGTACACATTCTTCGACACGATGATCCTCGAACGCCGGGCGGCGAATTTCTCCGCTCGCACCGCTCAGTCGCGCTCGCTCGCGGATTCCGGGATCGAGTTCGCAGCTGCCAAGCTCGGGGCTCCGGCCGACGTGGAGAACGAGAACATCTACCACGATCCGTCGATTTACGCGGGCGTGACGCTGCTGGAGTCATCCAGCGACACCGGCCGGGGACGATTCACACTGATCGCCCCACTGGAAAATGACGCGACCGGGACACGATTGCGATACGGACTCGTCGATGAGTCCTCGAAGATCAATATCAACAAGCTCTCGACGCTGAAGCTCCAAGACGCAGCTGCGCACACGTTGCTGATGTCGGTCCCCGGCATGACCGATGAGGCCGCTGATGGCATCCTCGACTGGGTCGATACCGACAGCACGGAGAGGGCAGCCGGAGCGGAGACGTTGAGCTATGAGAGCCTCGATCCCCCTTACGCGGCTCGGAATGGGGCCTTGGAATCGATGGATGAGTTGCTACTGGTCAAGGGGGTGACGCCCGGGCTGTTGTATGGAGAGGACACCAACCGCAACGGCCTGCTCGACGCGAATGAGAATGATGGTGACGTGACCTCGCCCTCCGACAACGAAGATGGAGTGTTGAATCTCGGATGGAATGCTTACCTGACGATTTACTCGGTCGAATCGAATCTGAAAATCGACGGTACGGAACGAATCGACCTCAATCAGGCAATCCTCGCCGAGCTGTATGACGAGTTGGAGACGGCTCACGGGACAGCGATCGCGACCTTTGTCACCGCCTTTCGATTAAAGGGGCCGGTTACTCCCTCGGCGGTGGCGGGGTCGAATTCCGCGTCGACTGGAGACGCGACCACTGATAGTGCCCTGAAAAGTGTCGCCAGCGGGATCGCCTCGCAGATCACTCGTTCTGCCACCGGGACAGGCGGAGGAAGCAATGGGGCGGGAGGGACGGGGCCAAAAACGACTCGCGGCGGCATGGATATCACGGCGGGGGCGAGCACGCAAATCGTCTCGCTGTACGAACTGGTCGACGCCCAGGTCACGGTCGCAATCAATGGTCAGGACACCACCCTCGACAGCCCCTGGTCGTCATCGGGAGGAGCCCTCTCGACTACGCTCCCGACCCTGCTGGAAGAAATGTCCACCACATCCGCAGCCACAATTGACGGCCGCATCAATGTGAATCAGGCCCGACGGGAGATTCTTCTCGGCCTTCCTGACATGCCTGCGGATCTCCCCGATCAGATCGCCAGTCGCCAGCTGGTCAGTTCGGACGGATTGCCGATGACGGACCTGATCGCCCAGCGGGCTACGACGGGTTGGCTGTTGATAGACGGGCTCGTTGACTTGCCGACGATGCAGAAGCTGGACAAGTACCTCTGCGCCCGGGGAGATGTCTTCTCAGTTCAATCGATTGGTTGCTTCGACCGAGGGGGAGCCACAACACGGATCGAGGCTGTGATCGACGCGACACAGAAACCGCCGAGTGTGAT
>CANJZR010000580.1 GCA_947479075.1 Planctomycetaceae bacterium | reverse complement strand
GGAGTCTCGAGCAAAGTCAGCTGTGTCGTGAACTTTTACGGACCGAGCGACTTCACGAAGTCCTATGGCAAAAGCGTCGACGCGGCCGAGGTGTTGCCACTGTGGCTGGGCGGGGATCTGAAAACAGAACTCCTGAAACACCAGCTGGCGAGCCCCTTGAACTGGGTCACTCCCGAGGCAGCGCCGACTCTGTTGATTCATGGTACCGAGGACCCCTATGTGGCCTTTGAACAGGCCACATGGATGCTTGCTCGTTATCAGCAGGTCGGCGTCGAGGTGGAGCTATTAAAACTCGAAGGCGCTGGCCACGGCTTCAAAGGTGCTGATGCCGATCGGGCCAACGCCGCGATGTTTGAGTTTTTTGACCGACACTACCGGGCGGTCAATTGAGGTGCCTGAAACGTCACACTCTCCTTGGGAGCAACTGCACCCACGACGACCGACAGTGCATGCAGTACGGCAGGATGGTAAGTCGCACCGACATCTGTCATCAGTTCGGCAATGACATACTCTGGTGCGTCATTGGTCTCTTCCTGAATTCGGCAATAGGCTCGGACCGCCTGAATGATCCGGCTCCCGAACGGCGTCACGTCGGTATCACCGACGAATGAGATCGACGGAGCAACCAGAGGGAATGCCCCCTGCAACACTTCCCCGAGTGACCGAACCAGTTCCGGTCCAGACACCGTTCGCTGCTCTTCGCCATCTGACTTCAATTCCCCGACAGCTCGTTTCACGATTCGTGCAGTGATCTCGACATTTTCGATGTCGGCCAGAACAGCCGCCACACGGATGTTGTCGGATTCTCTCGGTTCCAACCGGAGTTTGTGCGCGACTTGCTCGCACAAGCGAGCGACTCTCTGACTGCGATTCTCCAATTGAGGATTCACGCTCTGCAGATAGCGGGACAGGATCTCCACAACGCCGCCCTGGGCTTCGCGAGCTTCTGCCGCCTTATCCACCAGATCGTCTTTCAGCGTTCCGATCAGGATCGCGGTCAGGCCGAGCACCGCAGCCCAAACAGTAATCGTCAACCCGACGATCACGGGCGAGTTAGTCGCCGAGAAGCCATCCACATCACCCGATATCAGCATGGTAGCGGAAATCGCCGACAACAGAGCCAGAGCACCCGCGCGATATCGCCCCAGAAAGAAACCAGCCAACACAATGGGCAGGAAATGGAGATTCAGAACGACCACTTTCGCGGCAGGCAGCAACGTGAGCAACACAGAGCAGCCAATGGTCGTAACAGTCAACATCACTTCCAGGTAATGCTCTCTGCAGAATTCGCGGAACCGTTGCATGCGACTGTATGGCATTGTGACTCCAAAGATGTCTTAAGGGAGGACGTGTTGACCTGGGGATCCGGCAGTCACGCTGGTGACGGCCTCGATGAGATCTCCGGCCTCCTCTGTCATCAGATCCTCAACCCGGTCTTCACCTTGATTGTTTCTGGACAGGCTCGCTTCATCCGGAGCGCGGAGTGAAATGGCGATCTCTTCAAACTGAGATTCAATCGAAAGAAAGATGTCGACGAGTTGGGGGTCGAAGTGTCGTCCCGCTCCCTGCTTGATCTTCTCGACAGAGATGTTGTGCGAGTAAGGCTCTTTGTAGACGCGCCGGCTCGTCAGAGCGTCATACACGTCGGCGATCGTGACAATCCTTGCGGAGAGCGGAATCTCCTCGCTGTGAAGTCCGAATGGATACCCCGTTCCATCCCAGCGTTCATGGTGGTAGAGGGCGATCTCCCGGGCCTGCTGCAGGAAGATCGACTCGCCGAGACGGCGTTGAATCTGTTCAATGCAGTCTGCTCCAATCCGGGGATGCAGACGCATGATGGCGATCTCGTCTTCCGTCAATCGCCCCGGCTTGAGCAGCACATTGTCGGGAATACCCACCTTGCCGATATCGTGCAGGGCGGAGTTAATCCCAATCGAAGACACATACCCGGCCGAGATCTGTTCACGGTACTTGGGGTGCCGACGTATCGCACTGGCCAGGCGTGTGGAGTATGCGGCGATTCGCTCCAGGTGATGGCCAGTGTCCGGATCTCGGGATTCCGCCAGCTTGGCGAGACCAAAGATCACAGCATCCCGCGTGCGAATCAATTCTTGAGTTCGCAGGTAAACCTCATCACGAGACTGTCCTTCCTGTTCCTCGTGCTTCCCGTAGAGCCGCGTAATCAGGATCCAGGCGACCGTGGCCTGCAGTCCGAAGGTCCAGACAAAGATGTTGGCCCCGATCAGAATCGAATCTCGAGCGGAATGATTTCCCGCAGAAGTCTGTGCCAGAATGATTTGCTGCCGGGTATGCACCACCAGCCCCGCAGCCAAGCAAGACGCTTGGGCAATCAAGAGCATCAGAAGGAAGCGGGTTTTGCGATGCATCATGTCTCGAAATGATGTCGTGGGGGACAGCCAGAAAACCCTAGGCCACGATTGCAAGCGTCCTGAAAATTGACATTCTTTTTATTCTGAACCTCATGTTGCGTAATTACACCATCGGGAATACGAGTGTCGTAGCGAAACTCGCAAGATTACAAACAATATCGGCTGGAACGATTCAACCGGCGTAAGCCCCAGCAATACACCTGACACACACACGGAATATGGATCGTTTCCGGCACAATGCGTGCAAACGGCCGCGACGATCGCCAAAAGTGCAATTTACCAATTGACGAAACCCGTAAATCCTCCATGCAATGTGCGAGTCGTTATTGGCAATGACGCCGAACGCATTAAATGGAGGTCGTTATATAGTTCCTCACGCAATCGGAATTTCGGCAGCAGGTGGCGGGGAATGCATTAAACACGGAGGCCACAGAGGCACGGAGGGGAAGAGAGAAGTGACTGCAGGCTGCAGCCACCTCTCTTCCGGCAGCTGCATTTACTACTGACCGTATCAGCCCGTTGAACAAGGTCGTGGAACGGACTTTCAGCCCGTGATTCCTCGGGTTTCACGCATGGTTGCGACGCCCACTTTGCATTCTCCAACAGGCTGGCAGGCTGAGATTCACCTCATTGCCCCAAGCCACCAAGCAGCCCCCACAAAGGCCCCTGTTTTTCTCCGTACCTTCGTGACCTCCGTGGTGAATCATCCTGCCACCCAACCCGTGAACTGGCTTTCGATTCAGCGGGGAGACATTTAGCTGCAATAGGAATCGAACACGCGAACATTGCGCCAGTTGGGCTTGTTCTCTTCGATGAACTTCAGGTGATCCGGGGCCACCTGATACTGATCG
>CANJZR010000579.1 GCA_947479075.1 Planctomycetaceae bacterium | reverse complement strand
TCAACCACCACTGGGAGGCCTTCGGCTTCGGCCATATGGAGATCGGGACCGTCACCCCGCGTCCCCAGCCGGGGAACGATCGGCCACGGCTGTTCCGGTTGCCCGCCGATCGGGCGATCATCAATCGCATGGGGTTCAACAGCTCCGGCGTCGAGGTCATTGTCGAGCGGCTCAAACGCGTGCCCAAGCACCGCCGCATCATTATCGGGGCGAACATCGGCAAGAACAAAGTCACCGACAACAAAGACGCCGAGTGTGACTATTTAACCTGCCTGTCGCAGCTCTTTCCGTACGTCGATTACTTCACCGTCAACGTCAGCTCACCGAATACCCCGAATTTGCGTGAGCTGCAGGACCGCGAACCACTGACGAAGCTGCTCAAGACGCTGCAGGGCTTCAATCACAG
Organism: Planctomycetaceae bacterium; assembly: GCA_947479075.1. Lineage (GTDB taxonomy): Bacteria > Planctomycetota > Planctomycetia > Planctomycetales > Planctomycetaceae > TH-plancto1. The sequence continues at coordinate 2,848 of CANJZR010000579.1, read as the reverse complement.
CCAGCCGACCCCGAAGCCGATCCTGCTGAAGATCGCTCCCGACCTGGCTGACCCCCAGCTGGACGACATCCTCGCTATCGCCCGCGAGACCCATCTGGCCGGGCTGGTCGCGACGAACACGACGATCTCGCGCGCCGGACTGACGACTCCCGAAAGTCGTATCAAGGAGATCGGTGCTGGCGGCCTGAGCGGGGCTCCGCTGACCACCCGCTCGACCGAAGTCATCCGCTATCTGCACACTCACAGTCAGGGTCAGATCCCCCTCATCGCCGTCGGCGGCATCATGACCCCCGCAGACGCCGCCGCCAAAATCGCCGCCGGTGCCAGCCTGATCCAACTCTACACCGGCTTCGTCTACGGCGGGCCGGAGTTGGTTAGGGGGATTAACCGTCACATCCGTGCCATCGATATCCCCGGGTGAGCCGGTGGCCGTGAGGCCCCGGACTCTTCGACTCCTCGAAAGCCTCATCGTCCTATGGCCTCGGCATCACTTTTGAATCGACGCCTCATGTCGCGTCACCCATCCGGGGGCTGACGCCCTCCGGCTCGCCGATGCGATGAGTGATCGACAACGGGCTTTCACTTTGCCTGCCCAGTTTCTCGTGTCCAAATGAGCAATGAATTCGGCTGTTGGCGGATGTATGGAACTACAGTCTCCACCGCGAGATCACCCGCCAATTTGCGGGTGGAGCCTCCGGTCGTCCACCACGTTTCACTCTTCGGTTGGCCCCACCCTTGATTCAGACATCGCGAGCCATAGGCTTTGAAATCACCCAGAACCTTATCGGGATCGGGATCACCAGGGACCCCCACCACCAGATGCAGATGCGTCTGCATAATCGCCACCGCGATCAGCAACCAGCGGCGAATTTTCGCTGTTTCCTGCAGCTGAGTGAAGAGTGACTCCGCTTGTGCCTGCGTCAGCACGATCGGAGTCGACTTCAGGCTCCTCCGCGCAGACTCACGCAACGATTCATTGGGTGGGGCAGCTGGAGTTCCATATTGGTTGTGGTTGACAGCTCGCCCCGATTCATCAATCGCCACTCCCACATAACCTCGGGCGTCGCCCGGTAACCATGACCCATAGGTCGTCCAGGTCAGAAACCAATACCGGTCGATTGCGAATAGATTCAACGGTTCCATAATCGCCCCTCAGTGCCGCAATTCCACACACGTCAGCGAGCCGGAGGGCGTCAGCCCCCGGATTCTTATCGCTCGATGACGCGAGCTATTTCCGGAGCATCCCCACAATGGCATAAATAATAGATCCACGCCCCATGCCACGTCACCCTTCCAGCGGCTGACGCCCACTGGCTCACAACATGACGTCGATATCCCCCGGTGAGCCGGTGGCCGTAAGGCTCCGGACTCTGCGAACGACGTCACTCTCCGAAATCGTCCGGCGGCTGACGCCGTCCGGCTCACCGGTCTGTTGCTTCCAGTGGGGTAGCGACTGGGTGGCTGGGGTCGACCAGCGGGAGCCCCCAGCCACCCAACGACTTCTGATGATTACTTCTTCATCCGCCGGACCTGGTTAATCAACTCATCCAGCTTCGACAGGAACTTCGAAACATGTTTCCCTTGGTGGGATGACGGGCCGCCGGTGATGGCGCCGGTCTGGCGGAGGCCGTCGAACAGGTCGCGCATGGCGAGAGTCTCGCCGATGTCGGCATCGGTAAAGACGCGGCCGCGCGAGTCGAGGACCCGTGCCTGATTCGCGATGCAGCGGGCAGCCAGCGGGATGTCGCCAGTCACGACGATGTCACCCGGTCCGGCCTGCTCGGCGATCCAGTCGTCGACGATGTTCAGCCCGACTTCACTGCGGACCACCAGCTCGATCAGCGGCATCTGGGGGACACGCATCCAGTTATTGGCCACGACCTTGACCGGCATCTGGTACCGGATCGCGACGCGGTAAATCTCGTCTTTCACGGGACAGGCGTCGGCATCAATGTAGATCGTCAGCATGTGCTTTCCCCTGTTCGAAGAGATGGACGACGGCCCGCCCGCTGATCGTCTCGCTCTTGAGCAACTCGGCGGCAATCAGCTCGACCGCCCGCCAGAGTTCGGGACGCTCCAGCATGTGTTCGACTTTGGCCAGCAGACGTTTCTGCAGCCGCTCGTAGTGCCGCTCTCCCGCCCGCATGACGGCCAGTCGCTGGACAGATTGCAGGTCCTGAGTGGCTCCCGCCCAGGAGTACTGCCCCGTGTGACGAGCCTCAGCTGCGAGACCGGCCAGCGAAATCAGGATTTCGCGTTCGAGCCAGTCCTCGGTCGGACGGGGCTTGCCCTTCTGGAACTCGCACCGTCCCAGCGTCTGCAGCTTCGGCAGAATGCTGACCCGCTGGACACTGCGACCGAGCGCAATCGCGATGACCGCATGCCCCGCTTCGTGATAGGCCGTCGATTCGGGATTCATCGCATTTGGAGAGACAAGGCAGGCATGGTGAACCATGATCATACCGTGTCATGCCTCAGAGCAGCGAGCGTCGGACGTGAGTCCGACGTGCCAGCCGGAGGGTGATGCACCACCCGCAAGTGACATTCTGAGTGGGGGCGTCTGAATCGGGGTGTGGATCATCACCGAAGTCACCGGGATTCACGACAGACTGACGTCTGCCGCTCGCAGGCGAGCACGAGCCCTGGGCCGGAGATAACGGACGAATCACTCTCCGCTGATGATTGCCGGTTTCTTCAGGCCTCCCTGCGTTGCGATTTCCGCCCCAATCGGCAACAGTGAGTGCAGTTTCGCAGTGGACCCGGGGGCGTGCGATTCCGCAGGGGCGGGATCGTCGGGGATTTGCCCGCCGGAATCGGTCGATTCTGCACTCCAATTCACCATCCATGT
>CANJZR010000578.1 GCA_947479075.1 Planctomycetaceae bacterium | reverse complement strand
GGTACCACAACCCGATGCGGAAGAGAATCATCATGCCAGCCACAGCTGCGACCGAAAACCAGGCCAGGCTCTTCTGCCCTCTGGGCGTAATGATGTACGAAGCCAGAAGCGGTCCAATCGCCGATCCGGTGTTGCCACCGACTTGAAAGAGGGATTGTGCCAACCCGTGCTGCCCACCGGACGCCAACCTCGCCATCCGGGAAGCTTCGGGATGAAATACAGCTGATCCCACGCCGACGAGCGAAGCGGCAATGAGGATGGCCATGAAGTTGTCGGCAACTGACAAGAACAAGAGCCCGATCAGGGAAACACCCATGCCAATGGCGAGCGAGAACGGCATTGGTCGGCGGTCAGTAAACAATCCGACGAGCGGTTGCAGCAAGGAAGACGAGGCCTGAAAGGCGAACGTAATCAACCCGATCTGGGTGAAGGTGAGCGAGTAGGATTCCTTAAAGACCGGATAGACTGCCGATATCAGCGATTGAATCGTGTCGTTCAACAGGTGCGACACACTGAGTGCGACCAGCACCGCGAACACGGTTCCATTGGCGGGTGTCGCTGGCTGTGTATGTGCCACACCCACCGACCTGTCAGCGGGTTCACATTCCGGCACACTTTCTTCCGAAACCACTTCCATTTCTCGCGTCCTTTGCGGCTTTGGCCCGGCTGGTTTGCGAGGCCACTGGAGCCTATGCAGAGAGCCCCCGCCTTTCAACCACGGGTCGCTCCATAATCTGGACCCCAAACAGCGACGCCGGGTTCACCCCTCATGTGTGATCGACCATCACTGACCGGAATGGCGAAGCCCCGACGAGCCGATCTCTCATAGCTCGGCTTAGGTATTACTCAACAGCCCTAATCCGGAAACCGTTCGACGTGCGTTTCTCCTCGACGCCCAAAGTAGGTGACGTGCCGCCCCGCAATCCACACGACATAGGAAGCACAACCAGCCTGCTTTGTGAGGTGGACGAACTCCGGATACATGACCACCCCCTGCTGCGCCCCGCGAATCGCAGCTTTGACACCAGGAGCGTCGAATGCATCGGCGACCACTTCGTGCGGGGAGTGGGTATCCAGCGTCAGAACCTCACCGTTGGGGAAGTAGTATGTGGTCCTACCCGCTCGATAATCCACCAGGTATGACTCCACGCCGACTCCCACGAGAGTTGCGACCACTTCGCCAAAATGAATGCGGCCAGATGCGGACGCCTCAGCACATTCCGTAATTGTCTGTTCGACTTTCGGGTTCACGGGTTTCTCCTCGAAACGGAATGGTCAGGCATCAACCCACGGGAAGTTCTTTCCACTCGTGCCGACGCACCATGTCGTGCAGGATGTCGATCAGCCAAGCCTTCTCGTCTGACTTCAGATGACCGAAGAACTCCTCATCGTTCTCGTCAGCCAGTTTCGCCAGCATGGGCACCAGCTGCTTTCCAGATTCCGTGAGTTCAACGGTCTGGTAACGACGATCGAGTTCAGAATGGGAGCGGACCGCCAGCTTCTTCTGACACTCGCTCGACGAGTTTGGACAGTGCCCCTCGAGTCATCCCTCCGAACTCGTCACGTACGGCAAGTCCAGAGGCACTGCTGGATTCGCCAGGCTAACGAAAAGCGATATTGTGAGTCGCAATCGCCTTTCGCGTAGGAGGTTTCGCCAAATATCACAGAATTCTGTCCAGCTGGGGAACGCCTATCCGCGAAGCTCTGGTTGTCGAGCGGCACACGAACACTCTAAAGCCAATCGGTCGCGAGCTCTGTCAATTCCGGCTGCTTTACGTCGCTTCTGGCACTCGATCCGTACCATCGCCGCAAGACATCCACAAACACAGATCTCACTGGAGTTTAGGCGGAGTTAATCACCGACGTTTATCGGAGCTCGCGTGTTTTTGCCACTGACTCGAATCACCGGTAGCTGACCGACTATGATGCCCTCTTCACTGGTTTTTGGCGTTGAAGTGGACAGGGGCGGAGCCGATGCTCTGGGAAGTGGAAATTCATCCGATCGCGGGCGAAGTCGACCGTGAGGGGCAACGTGTTCTGGCCGAGGCCCAGGCTCAAGGAGCTGCCAGCATCCGGGCCATCCGGGCGTCGCGGTCCTTCCTGGTCGAGGGCGACATAGACGAGGCAACGGTCAAGACTCGAGTCGCGCGGCTGTTAGCCGATGGCGTCGTCGAGACCTGCCGCATTCGGACGCTGCCCGCAGCTGCCGGATCGGATGCTCTGCCGAACGAGACGCAGTCGTTGCAGCTGGTCAACGTCCTGCTCAAGCCGGGCGTAACCGATAACGTGGCTGAGACGGCCTCGAAGGCCCTGCAGTCGCAAGGGCTGGCGGTCACCCGCGTGGCCATCTGCCGCAAGTACTGGATTAATTCCGACGCGTCTCCCGCTGACCTGCAGCGGCTCAGCCGTCGGGTGCTCGCCAACGACGCCATCGAACAACTCGTCCACGGACCGTTGAAACTCGCGTCGATCGCCGTGGGATCGGAATACAAGTTCAAGCTGACGACCATCCCGATTCGTGCGATGGACGATGCTGCTCTCATGCATCTCAGCAAGCATGGCCAGCTCTACTTGAGCCTGGTCGAGATGCAGACAATTCAGAAGCACTTTGCCGATCAGCAGCGTGATCCCACTGATATTGAGCTGGAGACCGTTGCCCAGACGTGGAGCGAGCATTGCTCGCACAAGACGCTCAAGGGGCGGATCGCGTACCGCGATGAGAACGGCCCGCGGCAGTTCGAGAACATGCTCAAGGAAACCGTCTTTGGTGCGACGCAGTCGCTGCGCAAGAAGTTCGGCGCCAACGACTGGTGTGTGAGTGTCTTCAAGGACAACGCCGGAGTCGTGAAGTTCAACGACAAGTTCGACATCTGCTTTAAGGTTGAAACGCACAACCACCCGTCGGCCATCGAGCCTTACGGCGGAGCCAACACGGGACTGGGTGGCGTGATCCGCGATCCGATCGGGACCGGGATGGGAGCCAAGCCCGTCTGCAACACCGACGTGTTCTGTTTTGCCCCGCCTGATACGCCCGACAGCGAGCTGCCGCCCGGCGTGTTGCACCCGCGAACGGTGATGCGCGGCGTCGTGGCTGGGGTCCGTGACTACGGCAACCGCATGGGGATCCCGACAGTCAACGGGTCGGTATTCTTTGACGAGCGGTACATCGGCAACCCGCTGGTCTATTGCGGCAACGTCGCTTTGCTCCCCGTTGGGATGAGCGAGAAGTCGGTCGCAGCGGGCGACCTGATCGTTGCGGTCGGAGGCCGCACGG
>CANJZR010000577.1 GCA_947479075.1 Planctomycetaceae bacterium | reverse complement strand
CCGGCGTGCATCGCGAAGAAGCGGGTCAGCGTGTGGTGCCCGTACTCGCTGCCGCCTTGTGCCAGCTTCTGGATCGAGGGGCCGACGACCGGCGTAGAGCCCATGATCTCGGTCGCAACCTGGGTGGCGTAGTACCCCTTCTGATCCCAGGGAAGCAGATATCCGGTCAGCCCCAGACCCATGACGATCTGCATCAGAACCAGACCAAGCCAGAAGTTCAGCTCGCGTGGCGCTTTGTAGGCACTATCGATGATCACCTGGACCAGGTGCACCACCATCAGGAGGACCATCGCCTGGGCCGCGAAGTGATGGATCCCGCGCACCAGCCAGCCAAGCGTCATCTCATTCTGGATGTAGTAGACGCTTTCCCAGGCGGTTTTCGTGCTGGGGCTGTAAGCCATCCACAGCAGGATGCCCGTGATCATCTGGATCGTGAACGTGAAGACGAGCGTGCTGCCCCACACATACCGCCAGCGCGCTCCGCCGGGGATGCGCTCGAACAACGCTTCGTGAATAATCGCACGGTATCCGGTCCGATCGTCGAACCAGTTCAGCAAGTTAGCGATCATCAGCGGAACTCATCGCGGAGGGGCGGGGCGTCCTGTTCCAGCGGAATTACCACTGCTTCAGGAGCCGTTAACCGAGGTGGGACATGCAGGCAGGACAGCCTCCAGAGAGGCTGCGTGAGTCAATTTGACTCACTGTGTCGTCTTCGCACAAGCAAAGCGGGACGAATTCAGGAGTCGCACACCTGTTCGCGGAGTGTCGCGCTGCGGCGAGTTACCGAATTTTTCGTTCGGGGTACTCGACGATCACGGTGGTCCGGATGCCGCCGCGCGGGGTGAAGTCGGCGGTGATCTTCATCCAGCGGGGCTGGGTCACCGCGACGAGATCGTCCAGGATCGTATTGGTGACGTTCTCGTAAAACGCCCCGTGATTCCGGTACTGCTGCAGGTAGAGCTTCAGCGACTTCAGCTCGTAATTCAGCTTATCGGGCACGTAGGAAATCGTCAGCGTGCCAAAATCTGGCTGTCCCGTCTTGGGGCACATTGAGGTGAACTCGGGACAGACCGTATCGACGATGTAATCCCGCTGCGGGAAAGGATTCGGAAAGGTTTCCAGCAGGTCGCGGGTTGGCTGGCTCATCGAAGAGTCCTGAGTCTGCAAGTCGTTGGAATGTCGTCGCGTGACAGTAACGCATCGTCACGGCACAAGATGATAGAACAGCAGCTTACGAAGGCGACACCCACGGTCAGTTTCGACAGCCGGGCGAAAGCCTCGGTCGCGGTTACTTACCGTCGCGGGGGCGGTTCTTCCCCTGGCCGTCGGTTTGATGCTTCGCGGCGTCCGCAGCTTCCATCAGCCGGTTCATTTGCCGTTCCAGGAACGACTTCGGCCGGTTCGGGTCGATCAGCTCGGGAGCGTTCTCCGGCTTCAGCACGATCGGCGGCATGAACCGCTTCAACAGGCTCCGCTCAACCATGCCGAGAATACTCGACGCGATGAAGTAGAGGCACAATCCCGCGGGAACCGTATAGAACATGAAGCCCATGAACACCGTCATGAAGCTCATCATCTTGTTCCGCAGCTGCTCTTCTTCGTTCTGAGCAGGCGGCATCATCTGCTTTTGCTGATACAGGAACAGCCCCACATTCAGCAGTGGCAGCAGATTAAAGGTCGAACCGATCCAGGGAATCTCGCGACCGAAGCTGAACAGAGCATCGGGGGCGGCCAGGTTGTTGATCCACAGGAACTTCGCCATCCGCAGGTCAACTGCTGTATACAACGCGTTGTACAGACTGATGAAGATCGGCAGCTGGAGGAACAGCGGCAGACACCCGCCAAACATGTTGTGGTTATACCGCCGCATCAGGTCGCGTTGGGCGGTAACGAACTTTTCCGGCTCGTTGGCATACTTGGCCTTGAGCTTGGTCAGCTCAGGCGTGATGAGCTTCATCTTCTCGCCGTCGTAGACCTGCTTCCTGGTGATCGGCAGCATGCACATACGCACGGTGAACGTCAGCAGAATGATGGCCAGCCCGTAAGGCATATAGCAGACGTTATGGAAGAACTGCAGGATCCAGACCATCGTCTTGGTGATGATCGCCAGCCGACCGAAGTTGAGCGCCGACTCTTCGCCCAGCGGACGAGCTAGCGGGATCCGCTTTGGTCCGAGAAAGATCTCATAGGCGTGCTTAACGGTTCCCTTGGGGGGAATTGTCAGCTGCGTGGAGGTGAGCATGACACCGACGTCGCTGCGCGGCGGATTCGCCTTGTCGCGGGCGATGATGATCGGCTGTGTTGTCTTCAGGTAAGTGTCCGGCTGGCCATCTTTGTTGTCGTCGAGAAGTTGATCGACCTTGGGCTTCATGAGTGCCATGAAGAACTGGACATCCACCCCCACAAAGTGCAGCGGGTCCCGCCAGCTGTCGATGAGGCTGGGGTCCTTCTTTGACGCAGCTTTGTCGAACTGCCCTAGAATCTCGGACGCGGTCCGGGTGATCGCCGTGACATCCGAGGCGTTCTGCGGGTCGTCGTAGGTCTCGGCCTTCAGTTCGACATAGTTCCGGGTATTGGCGACATTCTCCAGCGGCAGACCAATGGGCCCTACGAGCTTGTAGGACTGCTTGATCTCCTTGTCGGTGAGGTTCTCAATTTCGAGGTCGAGGTCGAGCAGGTAACCCATCTCGTCCTCATCACGGTCCTTCTCATTCCCCGTGTGCAGGGTGTAGGTCTTGCGAACCGCGACTGTGCCATCGGGAGCCTGCAAACGGAAGGTCGCCTTCTCGTTGGTCGCCCCAGGGAGCAGTTCCCAGTGGACGGTGCGGGTGGACTTGTTCTGTGATTGAATCTGAGCATCGATGGCCTCGATGGCGGTCTGGAACGAGTCGGGCTCAGTCCCATCCACATCGGCGTTGCGGTTACCCAGAATCTTCAACGGAACAGTCCGGTCTTCCAGGACGGTGTATCGCTCATCGTTGAGCTTGGCCCACTCCACAGCAGCACCCTTCGAAGTCAGCTGGACTTCGAGGAAGAACCCCTTGCCGCGTTCGACAGTCCCCAGAGTGTGCTGTGCGGGAGAGCCTTCGGTCAGCACGACTGGCTTGGCCGGTTCCGGAGTCGCAGTGGCCGCAGGCGCGGGCTGACCCTCGGCAGGAGCTGGCTTGGTCAGTTCGGACGCAACAGCTGGGCTCTTGTTCGGATCTACCTCAGGCTTGGCTGGATCCACGGCATCGACAGCCGCTGCGTCGGGTTTGGGCTGTGGGAACAGGCTGGG
>CANJZR010000576.1 GCA_947479075.1 Planctomycetaceae bacterium | reverse complement strand
CCCTCTCCCCATCTCAGCTCTGGTCCCAGGCAGGCGAGCGTCCGGCGTGAGCCGGATGGTGCTTTGTGCTGTGAAATCGCCACGAAGCGTTCACAAGGCCACACAAACTCTCCGCGAGCTTAAAAGCACCGGGGGGCTGACGCTGTCCCGCTCGCCGCTCGCCGCACCTGTCTACTCACGGAAGACATCTTCTAGGGCTTTCCGCATCACGGAAGCGTCGGGCGAGATCTGCGTTCCGGTGGTCGCAGCAGTCCAGTACTCGACGCCGATGATGCCCTGGTTCACGAGCATCCCCAGACCATCGATGACCTTGCATTGACGGGCGATCGCGTCCTGGACGAGGAGTGTTCTGGGTGGGTTCGGAATGACATCGGCGACGACCATCCCCGGGCGGAGAGTGTTCACGTCGAAGTTGAGTCGGGCAGTGACATCGGGATACAGACCAATCGAGGTCGCGTTGATGAGGATGTCGGCATCCTCCGGAATCTTGTAAGTCTGGTCCCAGCGGACAAACTTCACATCGACCTTTACTCGGTCAGCCAGCAACTGGGCGAGCTGTTCGCCGCGAGTGGCCGAGCGGTTGATCAGGGTGATTTTCGTGGCTCCGGCCAGAGCGACCTCGACCCCGATGGCCCGGGCTGCTCCCCCCGCTCCGAACATCACGACATGTTTGCCGGTCGGGTCGACCAGTTCGCGGAGCGACTTCACGAACCCCTTGCCATCGGTGTTCTCTCCGATCAGCTGATCGCCGCGTCGCACGACACAGTTCACCGCTCCCATCAGTGAGGCCGATTCGCCCAGCCCGTCGAGGTGCTCAATGACAGCGACCTTGTGCGGGATGGTGCAGTTGAAACCACGGAATCCCATGGCCCTTGCACCACGGACGGCATCGCGCAGGTCCTGTGGAGCGACCTCAATCGTCAGGTAGCGCCAGTCGAGACCATGATGCCGGTAGGCGGCCTCGATCATCACCTGTGTCGGGTTCTCAGCGACCGGTTGCCCGTAGCAGGCGGTGAGGTCTTGTTTAAAGTTCAACTCTTTGGCCATGGGAGTGCGTTTCAGGGGGACAAGGGATGTCAGTCCGAACCCGTAACATCCCGAGGCCGCACCGTTCGTGCAAGTGACCAGAACTTCAGGCGGTAGCCGTGTTCACGACAGGCCCATCATTCCTGCGTATTGGTGTGAAAATACTGCGCCTGCTGCTGCGTCTCGTCCGAACGTCGATTTGGTCAACCGGTGGCCTGTGACTCCAGACATTGTTACTTCTGCTTCTGCGGCGATGACGTCGCGGAGGGCATGGATTCTTCCTCACGCTTGGTCGCAAATCGGCGGAAGTAACGAAAGGCAATTTTATGAGTCAGCCATTCCCCGAACCGTGGGAATATGCTTGCCCATACAATCGCGATGCGGATTCCAATCGTGTCGACCACAAGGACTGGCGGGTCGGTACGCAGGGCCTTCAACACCTTTTTGGCGACCGTGTCCGCAGTCGTTCCGCGCAGCAGGAATGGCATGCTGCGCCCCATTGTCTTCTTGATGAATTCGTAGATTCCACCGTCTTGTGTGAAGCCCGGGCAGATCGCGCTGATGGAGATCCCGGTCCCCTTGTACTCCAGACGCAGGGCCATCGAAAACTGATACAGGCTGGCTTTGGTGGCGGCGTAAGTTGCACCGTACGGGGGGGCCATTAACGCAGCTGTCGATGACATATTGATGATGCGACCACGACCCTTCTTGAGCATCTCGGGGATGACGAGTCGTGTCAGCAACAGGGTACCCGTTGTATTGGTGGCGATCGTCGCCTGAATTTTCTCGATCGGAATCTTGTGATACGACTGAAAGGCCTCAATGCCAGCATTGTTGATCAGGACATCGATTCCACCGAACTCGGAAATGCATGTCGCGACCAGGCGCTGCAGATCGTCCAGCTTAGACACGTCGGTTGGGACGGTCACGACCCGGACTCCCGACTTGCGAAGTTCCTCGGCCGTCGCTTCGAGCGTGCTGGCTGTACGAGCAGCCAGTACGAGATTCATGCCCTTCGCAGCCAGAGCCAGAGCCACTGCTCGGCCGATTCCCTGGGAACCGCCAGTGATGAGTGCGACTTGACCTTCAAGAGAGTTGGGCATGGGAATTGAGTGAGGTTCTGAAAATGGGTGTTCAAGCCGACTTGAGGACACCAGGACTAAGCATGGCGCTGAGCTCATCCGCGAGAACGCCATTCAGAATCTGTTCGATTCGTTTCAGGCCATCGGCGACCAGCAGTCCATCCATCAAGCGATGATCATAGGCGATAGTCACGCGACTTCGACCCTGCGTATCCATTGGACCATAGCTGATGACACCAGTTTGAAAAGATGGGGGCATGTCGATTTCGGCTCCACGGCCAGACAGTGTCGACATGAAGAACGTTCCGGCTCGGCGGGAGCGTGCGGATCCGCTCATGTTCAGGTTGTACCACCACAGAAACCGGCGAATGGGATTTGGGATCGCACTCAGCTGCAGGTAACGCTTGAACGTTTCCTTCACGGGAGCCGTCTGGTATCGGTCAAGTTGCTGCTGCAGATCAATCAGAGACGTGCCTTCCGGCGAATAGAAACGTCCCCAGAAGAGCCAGGACTCCCCCTCATACTCTCGATGAATCGCCAGCATGCCGACGCTCGAGTCATGTTCGTAGATGGATGGCCAGGGAAATGGCATCCAGGTCTGGCGAAAAACGGGACACTCGCGGGCCAGCAGTCCGTAGGCCTTCAGAAACAGCACAGGCCAGGAGATCCGTTGCGGCACGGATTTTCTCAACGTGTCCAGCAAGCCCAGGTGGATCGAACGGTGGTGCGGACAGAGCGGAACCTGTTTATGAAAATGCAGGACATCGCAGGTCAACCGCCGTGATCGCGGAATCAGAAATCGTCGGCGTTTCACAGGTGGCTGGGATGAATTGAATTTCACCGTTTCAGGCATGTGATATTACCTCCCTGTGTCACTCGAGGACAGCCTTGTCCCCGGGGCAGAGATTAGCAGATGCACAGCAGGGGGCCTAGAGTGTTCACCAGTGGAAAGTTGTGATCGATAAGCAGTGAGTAGGCGCATTTTTCATGTGTTAATTGCGGTGCTTTCAGTGATACTCCAATGGAGATCGAGTTCCGTTGACTGGGGTTTTGGGGTTGAGTTTACTGGGCGAGATTGTCCACAGAACGATGGCGCAGTGTCGCGGTTGAGACTCCGCGAATTCGCGGAGTTACTGGGGTGTTGGAACTCTTTTCTTCTTTGCTGGTAATTGGTTATG